>MWFF01000062.1 GCA_002071485.1 Verrucomicrobia bacterium ADurb.Bin006
GCACTACTCGCCGGTCCCACCAACTGATCAACTTCCCGTAAGCAAACCCGGTATACTCCCCGTGAGCGGTGTCGGAAGCCTCCCTCCACCAGGTGCCGCGCCCGCCAAAAGCCGGGCGCGGAGCGATCATAACGCGCACTTTTGCTCCTTGGGCTGCCAATCCGGCGTGCTTGCCCGTGCCCGCGCATTCACGGCGCGCCGATTACGCCGCCTCTTCGTGTTCTTGGGACAGGCCGAAGTGGTGGCGCAGCAGGCAACGGAAGCGGCCCAAAGCCGGCTGAAGGCTGAAGTTCCCGTAGACGAGTGCCTGGCCGATCAATTCCTGCTGCCGATGGCCCTGGCGGGGGGCGGCTCATTACGCATGGTCGCGCCGTCATCGCACGCCACGACCAACGCCACGATCATCGAGAGGTTCCTGCCATTGGCCATAAGGTTCGAGCGGGAGAATGAGTTGCCATGGCGCGCCACGGTCGGCGCCCGCTGACTTGCCCTGCAAGCGTCGAAGTCCTGCGTCGATCACGGAACCACTTCGACGACCCCCAACACGTTGATGCCGTATTGGCCCCGCACGTCGGTCCACCAGGGCGCATCGCGGTTGGCCACGCGCACGGCGTAGCGAGGATCGCGGCGTAACGATTCGGCGGCGTCTGGCAGCCACAAACCGACTTGCTGCCAGCCCGTCGGGATGCCCGCCGGCAGTGTGCCGCGCCAGGCGATGCGATGGACGATCGGCTTGAATTCGCCGTCGCCCGGACGGAAGGGCTGCCACTGCCGCGGATCGGCGTCAGGCACGGACAACTCGGTTACTTTGCCGGTGCGGTCCATCAGCGCGAGGCAGACCGGTCGGGGATTGTGCAGTGTGGAGAAACCGCGGTTGATCAGTTCGATCTCCACACGGAACGGCGCGCTTGTCTTCACCTTCTCCGGGATGCGCGCGCTCTGCAGCTCCAGCCGGTAGCCGAGATGATCCTGAATGTACTCGAACTGCGTACGCATCGCCGGCTGGCCGAAGCCGTCTTCGAACCACCCATCGCCCACGGGCATGGCGGCCTGCCGCAACGACTCCGGCACGATGGCGGTGCTCAACCAATGGTCAATCGAGTACGGCCGGCCTTCGCGCTCCGAATAGCTGTGCGCCAGGCTGAAGCTGCTGTAGTGGTGCAGGCGCATCCGCACCGCGGCGTTGAGTCCGTCCACGCCCTTGCCGCGAGCGGCTTTGCCATCAAAGCCCTGATCGGTCCAAAACAACTCGCCGTCCACCGGCACGAACGCGCTTTCGCGGGTCATGTAGTCGAACTCTGCGTTACCAGGTTGCCCGAAATGCGGCGGTTCCGGCCACGTCCCCCCGTCGGAAGGACCGGCCAGGAAGCCGTCGTCGTGGAATCCGATCCGTGCCGCGGGCACGTTGGTGAAGGCACTCTGCGGGCCGACCTCCACGAATGCAGCCAACGCCGGCTGTTGCAGCGCCAGCCGTTTGTACTTCGGGACCCGTACTTGCAGCATCCGCCCCTCCGGCAGGGCCTCCAACAGCCGTTTGATGATGGCGGCGCGCGCCGCATAGTCGTCCGGGGCGATCCGGGCGGCGCTGTGCCACTCGCCCCAGGCGCCAACGAACCCGGCCTGGAGCACGTAGATCACATCGACGTTCTTGCGTAACATCGGTTCGAGCTGGTCAAGGTGTCGCAGAATCCAGTCCGGCGTGGGGCCTTCCTTGACCCCCATGTCGCGTTCGTAGGCGAACCGCAGCACGGCCTTCAAACCACGATGCCGAAGGTTGTCTAGGCTCTCCTGTAGCAGGGCCAGCTTCTCGTTCGAAATCGGCCTGTCCGCGAACTCGGTGAGGTAACAGTAGGCTTGGACCAGCGTCAGCCCGAAGGGCTCGAAGCGCGCCGCATCGAGCATCCACCAGTCCGCTTCATAGATCGGCGCTACGCGACCGATGAGGTGATGGGCGGGCCCGAAAGTCTTCCGGGCCGGCTCGGCGATCACGGTCTCGATCCGCCAACCACGTTCCGGATTGCGCAGCCCGAGCCGCCCTCCCGGATCGGTCGGACGAAGCCCGTGATAGGTGAAGAGGCGCGTTGGTGCGTCTTCGGCGCTGTCATTGGCCCAAGTCGTGCCGGCGGAGCCGAGCGCTACCGACCCGACGATGCCGGCTGAGGTCCCCAGAAACTCGCGTCGTGTGGTCTTCATATTTATGGGAAAGGAGCCTAACACGCGCCGGTCCCAGGCGCGAGAGCTTCAGCTCTACACGGCATCGCGGGGCGGGCTAATACTGAGAAAGTCGACGAGCCTCGCCTTGGCAGTCGAGAAAACACTGGTTCCGAGGCTTTCACGAATGGGCTTGCCTCCGACTTTGACGCGGGCATAATACGTCGCGCTGGTCACGTACTGAAGCAAGTGCGGTACTTTCGGGAATGACCTCCACTTGCCGTCTTTGGACGGTGAGGAGGAGTTTTTCCGGGGGTGGATTCCGGTGGTTACCTTAGGCGCAGTGGCCATACGAGGCACGCTGCGAGGGATACAAGACCGGGATACAAAGAAAAGATCGCTACTTGTGGAAGTTGCTGATGGCGAATGGTTTGGTAACGGTGGGTGGGATACCCAAGCGGCCAACGGGGGCAGACTGTAAATCTGCTGGCTTATGCCTACACTGGTTCGAATCCAGTTCCCACCACCACCCGAAGACGCTCGGTCGCGTCTCTCACTCCGTTTGCCTCAGCATCGCGAGGAAGTGTTTCATCGCCAGGGACAAGACCTTGGATTTCTTGTGGATCGCGGCGATGGGGCGATGGAGTTCGGCATCGTCGATGGTCACGGCGGCGAGGGTTTTCTGCTGCACCTCCAGGGTCACCGTGCTCAGCGGCACGATGGCAATGCCGGCGTCGATCTCGACGGCGCGTTTGACGGTTTCGACGTTGTCGAATTCCATGACCGGGTGCACGTGCACGCCATGTTCGCGAAGGACCTTGTCGATCGCCTTGCGGGTTGGAATGTCCGGCTCGAACGCGATGAATTTCTGTCCGGCGAGGGCGTCGATCTTGACCGACTTAGTCCTGGCAAGGGGATGCTGGGTGTGACAGATCAGGACCATCGGCTCCTTCTTGAGCAGCACGATCTCCAGCTTCGAATCCCGGGTGGGATAGGCCACCAGGCCGAGGTCGACGATGTTGCCGAGGACGTCCTCGTACACCTGATTGGCGCGACGATACTCGACGTGCACGTTCACCGTTGGATAGCTCTTCAGGTAGCGCTTGATATATGGCGGCAGGTCGTGCAGCCCGATGCTGTAAATGGTCGCAATTCGAATCGTCCCCGAGATGACATCCTTCAATTCCTGCAACCGGCTATACAGCGATTCGTACGTCTGCACGATCTGTTTGCTGGCCTCGTACAACACCCGCCCCTCGCGCGTGAGTCGAAACTTCTTCTTGCTCCGCTCGATCAGCAGCGACTTGAACTGGCGCTCGAGCGAACTGATCTGCTGGCTGACGGCAGATTGGGTAATGTGATTGATTTGCGCCGCTTTTGTGAAACTCTCCGTCTCCGTCAGGTCACAGAAGACTTTCAGACTTTCGATTTGCATGAGCAAAGATGAAGATAAAGACTTCTGGAAGTCAATACTCTTAATGCCATGCATTCCGATATTTGCTTCCCTTATCCGATCTCCGAGAGCCGCGGCGGGGCCCATGGCTTGAACGGCGTCCGCCCTGCTCCAACACTGTCGCGCCTGGGCAAGCTCGCCAGCCGGCTCGGTTTGCTACTGGCGTGCCTCTCGGCCCAGGTCGGCTGCCAGTCGCCGGCCGCCTCGCGATCCGATGCGCTGGTCTCGATGACGATCGTATCTCCCCATCCGACGCGGGTGCGGCTGGCCGTCGTGAAGGTTTTCGAGGCCGAGCATTTCGAGGGGAAGTCGGTTTTCGACCCCGAGATGGTGTTCGAGCGGCGGGGGAGTCTGGGCGACAGTCTGCTGCGCGGCGGCTTGTTGTCGGGCAAGACGATCGAGCGGGTGCGGGTGCGCGTGACCTCGGTCGGCCCGGAGACGTATCAACTCGACTGCAGGGCGTTCACGGTCCAGTACCCAGGGGATCGCGTCATGGAGGAAGAATTTCGGATTCGCCGCAAGGGGCCGTACGAGGAACTGCTCGAGCGGGTCCGGGCCCAGGTGGCAAAACTTCGGGAAGCGCCGGACCTTCCGTGAGCGCGGCTGCGGTCGGCGCTTGCTCAAGGACTGGCTTCCACTACTCTGGCGTCATGTTCGAAGCGGCGGATTTGTTTGACCTGAGCCAGACCGAGCATGCTGAGGTGTTTGCGAAGTGTGCCTATGGGTGGGACGCTTTGAAGGGGCTCGCTGCTTACATTGACGCCCATGTGCGTCCGGCACTGCGGAACCGGTGCGAGGGCGTGGCGTACATCGGCGAGCGGGTTTTCATTGGCGCAGGCACGGTGGTCGAGGATGGTGTCATGATCAAGGGGCCCGCGATCATCGGGCGCAACTGCCAGATCCGGCACAACGCGTATCTGCGCGAGAATGTGGTCGTGGGGGACGACTGCGTCGTGGGCAACGCGTGCGAACTGAAGAACGCCCTGCTTTTCAACCGCGCCCATGTGTCCCACTTCAACTACGTGGGCGACTCGATCCTGGGGTATCGCAGTCATCTGGGCGCGGGGGTCAAGATCTCGAACGTGAAGATTTTCCCGGGCCACGTGATGGTCGAGGTGGAAGGCAAGCGCATCGACACGGGCCTGGCGAAGTTCGGGGCGTTGGTGGGCGACCGCGCGGAGGTGGGCTGCAATGCAGTGTTGAACCCTGGGACCATCCTGGGCCGAGACACGCGCGTGTACCCGAATGTGAACTGGCGCGGCGCCCTGGCGGCGGGTGGCATTGCGAAGAACCGAGCGCAGGTCGAGGTGATTGTGCGGTCCCCGTCCGATCCGGGTCTGTCGGACGCCTCGGGAGCGACCCCATCCGGATTGGGAACCGACGCCGCGTGAACGCCGGGCGATGCAGTGTCGCGAATGCGGTTGAGAATGCGGGCGGTATGGTCAACGGCGGCATGGGAGGAACATGATCAGCACAGTCGAGAACATCCCTGCGGGAGCCACGGACTTGGTGGAACGGGTGCATCGGTTATTCTCGCCCAAGGGCATCCTGGCCAAAGCGCGGAACTTCGAGTACCGCCCGCAGCAACAGCAGATGGCGACGGCCGTGGCCCGCGCGCTGGCATACGGCGAGCATCTGGTGGTCGAGGCCGGCACCGGTGTCGGCAAGAGCCTGGCCTACCTCGTCCCGGCCATTTTCCACGCCGTCGAGCAACGCAAGAAGGCGGTGATCTCGACACACACCATCAACCTGCAAGAACAGCTCACACAGAAGGACCTGCCGCTGCTCGAACGCGTCCTGCCCGTGCGGTTCAAATTCACGATGCTCAAAGGGCGGCAGAACTACCTGTGCACGCGCCGGCTCGAGAAGGCGATGCAGCAATCGGACAGTCTGTTCACGACGCCGGAGACTCAGGAGCTGCAACGCATCTACGAGTGGTCGAAGACAACCGAAGATGGCAGCCTGTCGGACTTCGAGAACGAGCCCGATCCCAGGGTGTGGGCGCAGGTCTGCTCCGAGCGCGGCGTGTGCTCGCCCAAGAAATGCGGAACCGACTCGGATTTCGCGAAGGCCGGGGGCGCTCCCTGCTTTTTTCAGCGCGTGCGCAGCCAGATCATGTCGGCCGATGTGCTGGTCTTGAACCACACCCTGTTCTTCATGCACTTGGGCGGCATCGAGGAGGACACGGGCGACACGGGTGTCCTGTTCAAGAACGACTTCGTGATCTTCGACGAGGCACACACCGTCGAGGAGGTCGCGGCGCGGCACATCGGCCTCAGCGTCTCGAACGCTCAGCTTCGATTCAATCTCCAGCGTCTATGGAACGAGCGGACCGGCAAGGGTCTGCTGTCCACGCTGCGCCAGGGCGCGGCGGTGAACCTGGTGGCCGACGCCTACGAGCAGAGCAGCAAGTTTTTCGACGCGGTCGAGGGGGCGTGTGATGCGCTGCATCACCGGACGCGGAAGCGCGGGCCCGGTTTCATCCCGCCCGTCACGGCCGAGCTCGCATCTCCGGCCCCCGGCCGCGCCTGGTCCGAACTGCGGATTCGCCGGCCCGATCTGGTCGCGGACAGTCTCACGTTGCCGCTCGCCCGCGTCCGCGAAGCGGTGAGCGAGATGGTGAAGCTGTCCAAAGACTCGGACATGGGGACGGAGTTGATCGAGTGCAATCGGCGGCTGGGGGAGTTGCGCGAGGCGATCGCCACCTTCTTGAGCCAGAGTGCCGATGGCCATGTGTACTGGGTCGAGCGGAGCGGGCGCGGACAGAAGCAACTCGCGCTCAACGCGGCGCCTGTCGACATCGCCGATTTCCTGCGGCGCCGTCTCTTCGCGTGCGACACCTCGGTGATCTTGACCAGCGCGACGCTCGGGATGGACGTCAAGCGCCTGGGCGAGCCGGTCCGGGCCGAGCCCGGACGCAAGGACGGCCTGAATTACTTCGTGAACCGTGTTGGCGCCGACGAGGCGACATTGCTCCAGGTTGGGTCGCCCTTCGATTACGCGGAACAGATGCGTCTTTACGTGGTGGGGAGGATGCCCGACCCGCGCGATGCGGCCTATCGGGCGGCGCTGGTGCGGTGGATCGGGCACTTCATCCGGCAGACCCATGGCAAGGCCTTCGTTCTGTTCACCAACAGCAAGCTGATGCAGGAGATCGGCGAGGAGATGGCGCCTTCCATGGACGAACTCGGCGTCAGTTGCTTCGTCCAGGGCACCGGCACGCCCCGATCCGTCATGCTCGACAAGTTCAAGAAGGACGTTGATTCGGTGCTGTTCGGCACCGCCAGTTTCTGGCAGGGCGTGGACGTGCCGGGCGAATCGCTCAGCAACGTCATCATCACCCGCCTCCCCTTCGCCGTGCCCGATCATCCGCTGACCGAGGCGCGCATCGAGTCGATCGAAGCCGGTGGCGGCAACGCGTTCATGGACTTCTCCCTCCCCGAGGCCATCCTCAAATTCCGGCAGGGCGTCGGACGCCTGATTCGGACCAAGACCGATCGCGGCATCGTGGTGGTGCTGGACAATCGGATTCTGACCAAGCGCTACGGCAAGGCGTTTCTCGACGCGTTGCCCAAGTGCCCGGTCGAGGTCGTCTAACCCGCATCTTCACACTTCGTCAGTTCGGAGGACGCTCGGGTTGTGCTGGAGGACTGCCATGCAGATGGGAAGAGGCGGGGACGCGACCGATCTCAACGCCTCCAGAACGCGTCGAGGGTGCTGTGCCGTCCGATCCGGATCGAATGCGCGATCGCGCCTGTGATGTGCTCCTTCGCCCGGCGCACGGACTTGTTCAACGGATGCCCCATCGCCAGACACGCGGTGATCGCCGCCGAGTAGGTGCACCCCGTCCCATGGGTCGTGACACCGCGCACAAACGGGGCAGTCAGCAGCAACTCTTCGCGTCCGTCATAGAAGATGTCCACCGCCTCGCGCATCTGGCGCAAATGCCCGCCTTTGACCAGCGCGGCGCAGCCGTAGGCCTGATGAATCTCGCGGGCGGCACTGCGCAAATCCTCGATCGACCGGAGCGGTCGGCCGACCAGGATTTGGGCCTCGTCGAGGTTCGGGGTCACGAGTCGGGCTAGCGGCAGCAGGCCCTCGATCAGCGCCTTGATCGCCGCGGGACGCAGCAGCCTGGCGCCGCTGCTCGCCACCATGACCGGATCGACCACCAGAGGGGGGCGGCCGGGCGCGCGAAACCAATCGATCGCCACCCGGATATTGGCGCGCGAGAAGAGCATGCCGGTCTTGACGGCAGAGGGCGGGAGTTCGGCGAAGAGAGCCTCGAGTTGTTGGCGCAGGAAACCGGGCGGCGTCGGGTGGATCCCCAAGACAGCGCGCGGGTTCTGGGCTGTCAGGCAGGTGATGGCACTTGTGCCGTGCACTCGAAAGGCGGCGAAGGTCTTCAAGTCCACCTGAACGCCGGCGCCACCGCCGCTGTCGGAGCCGGCAATGGTGAGCGCCACGGGCTGACTCGATCGGGTCGTCATAAGAACCTCTGTACTTTCAACGCAACGCAGACATTCGATCTGTCGGCAACGAGTTTCACCGGTCAACGGTTCCATCGCGCGAGCCGCGCCACGCCGGGCCATCACTCGTCCTTGGCAAGGACGCGAAACGCCAAGACCGGCCGGCCCTGGTCGCCACAATCGGCCCGAAGCACGACCCAACCGTCACGGCAGGCGGCGCCTGCAGGCACGCGCAGCCTCGCCTCGAGCGCGACGCGATCGCGCGGCCCGACGTTCATTTCGGTCGATGGCACTTGCACCTCCCAGCCTTCCGGCTGGCGTTCGATCTGGATTCGTCCTTCGGCCCTGGCCGTGCCAAAGTTGTAGGCGTGGATGGGGAGGTTTAGGGATTCCCCCGGCTTGACGGAATACACGTAGCCTTCGGACCACGGGATGTCCTGGACGCGCGCGGTTGCGCTGCGCGGCAGAGACAGTTGGAGCACGACGGGCGAGACGGTGCCGGGGCGAGGGGTGGCAAGGGGGGGCGGAGGTTCGAGTGGCAGGGTCGCCGCTTGACCCGCAGGCAGGAAGACGAACACTGGCGCCGAAGTGAGTCGCTCGGGGAGCGCTTTGCCGGCGGGACGGCCGAGGTAATCGACCACGCCCTGCACGTCGAGGTTGACCGGCGGTTTCCAGGCGGATGCGGTGTGGCCGCGTCCGTCCCATTCTATTTCCTTCTCGGCCCACGCGACAAGGACGTCACGCTCCTGGCCGTCCGGCTTGGCGCGGAATGCGTAGACATGGGCGTCCCCGCCGGGCTGGAATCGGCCCAGGGCACGCGCACCCGCCAGGCATCGGCCCACGGCGGCCAGGGCCACATAGGCCGGACGCGGCGTCATGTCCAGGCGCAGGAGGCCGAACTGGACCCCGTTAGGCTCGTGATAATGGCCAAGAATGAAGTGGAAATGGCGTCGGGTGCCGGCGAACAGGCTGCTGGCGTAAGACTGCGCCAGCCATTCGGCCTTGAGCCGTTCGAGTCGCGAATCCTGGTCGTACCAAGGCCCCTGTTTGAGATGCGGGGTACCGCGGTCGGCCTCGGTGACCCAGAGAGGTCGTCCGCTCATGGCCTCGCGCGCCGGTTTCCAGAGTTGGGCGTAGGAGTGGGGCCAGTCGTAGGTGTGGATGTTGTAGGTGTCGAAGTAAGGCCAGGTCTCGTTCGCCAGCACACCCGCGGTCTGGGCCGGAGTCGGGGCGGCCGTCGTGACATTCCAGCCGACGATCACCCCGGGATCGCCCGCTTTGAATCCGAGCCACGCCGCCTTCTGCCAGGAACACATCTGATCGACCGTGTGCGCGCCGAACGTGGACACATTCGCCTCGTTCCAAGGTTCCCAGGCCGCAACGCGCCCTTTGAATCGGGCGGCCAATGCGCGGCCGAGGTCGAAAGCATGGCGCAAATCGGGTGCGAAACGCCCGCCTGCACTGGACTCCTCGCGAGCCCAGGACGGGGTGTCGTGAAACACCTGCAGCACCTTCAGACCGGCGGCATGCTGCGCCTCGGCGGCAGTATCGTAAGTCGTGCCCGCCGGCACGAGGGCGCCGGGCTCGGGCTGAATGTCACTCCAGCGAAGTCGGTCGCGAACCCAATTGACGCCGGCGAGCGCGGCCAGGTTCGCGAACCGCTGTTGCCGAGGGGGATCGTTGCGCGCGAACCACGCAGTCGCCGAGTCGACACAGACGGGCGAATCGCCCGGCACGGGAGCGACCAGCCGTCTGATGACCGCCGCAGTCGTCCACAGGATGTTTGTCCGTTCTGGCGCATCGAACTCGATACGATACCAGCCGATGTCCAGATCGCCCGCGGCGATGGGCGTGCGCGCCTGCACCGCTTCTCCGCTCAGAGCGCCCGACCGCAGCACACGGGCCTGATCGTCGAGCAGACGCCAGCCCGTGGCCGTATCGGGCAGCCCTTCGGGCAGCCGCACCTGAACCGTTTCGCCTTCGAGGTAGATGTTGCCAGGATGCTCGGGCAACGGCTTGGGGATCGCCCGTGTCGACGGTGCGTCCGCCGATTCGTCGGCCTGCGGATGGAGGCGGGCGCGGATGACCGCCGGGTTGTCCGTGATGATGCCGTCGACGCCGAGGCGCACGAGCTGGGCGGCCTCGTTGGGGTCGTTGATGGTGTAGACCCAGACGCGCAGTCCGCGCTGGTGCGCGTGCGCGATCGCATCCGCGGTGACTTGGCGATTCCAGACGACCAACTGCGCCCCGAGTTGTTCGACGTCGGCAATGAACTCGGGGCCGAGCACCTTCTCCTGGTCCGTGAGCTTGCGTCCGTTGCGGCTCGAAGGCGGCCCCAACGCGCCCAGGACAAGGTCGGGCGCAACGCGGCGGGCGTCCCGGACGAATCCCCAGTCGAAAGACTGGACCACCAGACTATCGAGCCAACCGCGCTCGCGCAGCAGGCGCACCAAGGCTGGCGCGTCCCCTCCTTTACGTTCGATCAGCGTGACGCCACCCGCCTGAATGGTCTCGATCGACTCGACCAATGTGGGCAGCCGCGTCCCGGCGTACGCGGGAGAGAACCAGCGCCCGGCATCAAGGGACGTGAGTTCGGACGCGTTCCGCGAGGTGACGGCGATTCCCTTCCCGCCCCAGCGGTTGGTGGCGTCCGTGGTCCGGTCGAGTGTCCCGTCGTGGATCACAACAGGCACGCCATCCTTGGCATGGTAATAGTCGAGCTCGACCAAATCGGCGCGCGCGGCCAGCGCGAGGCGGAATGCCGGCAGCGTGTTTTCGGGGGCCTGCTGGCTGAAGCCGCGATGCGCGATCACGAGCGGTCCGCGCTGGGCAATCAGCCGCGCCGCGGGCGAACTGGCGGGCGGGGCGTCTGAGGCGTCGGCAATTGCGTGAAGAAAGAACGGCGCGCCAAACAGGGCCGTCGCAAGGAAGGCGCGCCCCAAACGATCAGGGACAAAAGACTCGATCATGATGTTGTGCTGTCACTCTAGTGATCGAGAGTGAACATGCAAACCAAAGCGCTCTGTCATTGACCACGGGAGGGCATGGCCTGCGCCCGGAGCCGTGCGCGGGTCCGTCCATCGGGGAACGAGCCCGGACAGGCGGTCAGAGCGGCGGGCGAGCGGGATCGAGGGTGACAGGCCGGTACACGCAGACCAATGCCGGGGGGAGATTGAGGAGGACAAGTTCGCTGTCGACTTGCTCGAAGGCATCGGAGGGCGGCTGGCCGTTGAGGACTCGATAGGTAAACTGAATCCAACAACCGCCGGGGTCAAGGATCGCGCGGATGCACGCAGCAAGCCGGGCGACGTTGGGCGCGGCGAAGTTATTGAGTGGCAGGCTGGACACCACGGCGCCGAACCGCTCGCCTGGGAACAACGCATCCAGTTCGAGGGCATCGCCGGGCACGAAGCGCGCCTCGGGAAACCGTTCGCGCAGGACTTCGATCAGGCAGGGCGACTTTTCGACCGCGATCAACCGGCGCGGATCCAGTCCGCGCGCCAACAACGCCTCGGTCACCACGCCCGTGCCCGGACCCAGTTCGAGCACACGCCGCCCGTTATCCACCGAGGCGCACTTCAGACCAACGCCAGCCCTCTGCCCCATGGAGGCTCCGCGTGTTTCTCCGCCCCTTTCTCCCGCGCCTCGCTCCTTGGAACCCTTGACCCCGTCACCGCAGCACAAAAGCTCGCCCTGTCCGGAACGAGTTTCACCGGTCAAGGATTCCAGAGGGAGCCGGCGTGCCATGGCTCGAGCCAGGGCGCGCGAGCTGGGCCACACGGCGCCGATTTGGAGAGGATGCCGGGCGAGTTCGGTGATGAAGGCGCAGAGCGGATGGGTTCGATACGGTTCCCGCGCGGAGGCGCGACTGGTGTCCAGACTTGGCATGTCAACAAACGAATTCGCGGCACTGTATCATTGCGCGAATCGCAGCGCACACTATTTCTCTTGAGCGGGCCCAACGCGGGCGGTCAGGAGAAGGTCTGTTCCCACGCGGTCCCATTCGATGTCCCGCAGCGAGACCACTGTGGGCCAATCGCCAAAGCCCGCTCCCGCCACCGCCTTCCGCCCGGCCGCCTCGCCAAGAACCTTCGGGGCGTAGTAGAAAGCGACGCGCTGAACCAGCCCGGACTCGAAAAGAGACGCATGGAGCTCGCCACCGCCCTCGATCAGCATGGCCGTGACCTCCTCACGACCGAGCTGGCGGAGAATCCAATCGAGATTGAGCTTGGGACGGCAGGCCGATTGGCGCGCGCCCCGATGCCGCGAGCCACGGACACCTCCCCGTTGCTCGATCTCCGGCGCGACGACAACCCTGACCCGCCGAGCCAGAGCGTCCCGGCGACGAACCGGAGCCGTCGGGCCGACGTACACGGTTGTCCAGGCCGCCCAGGGATCGGTGATCAGGCGACAATCCAGAGGGGTCCGCGCGCGGGCATCCAGAACCAGTCGCCGGATCGGTTTGACTGGCGTCGAGCAGGTCCGGGCCCCGACGCCTGTTTGGAGAGTCGCGACGGATCGAATGCCGGCATCGGCCTCGGGTCCATAGCCGGGCCGAGTTGCGCCTCTGGCCGTCAGGCTGGGATCATCCGCCAACACCGTGTTCACGCCCACGAGGATGGCATCCGCGCCCAGCCGCAACCGCATGGCGTGGCGGCGGGCGATTGCCCCTGTGATCCACTTCGATTCGCCCGTCGCCGCGGCAATCTTGCCATCGAGTGTCATCGCGGCTTTGACGGTCACGAATGGGAGGCGCTCGACAATCCAGTGGTTGAACGATTCGTTGAGCCGCGCTGCCTCCTCCGCAAGCAGCCCGTGCTCGACCTTCACTCCCGCCTGCCGCAGCACCTGGAAACCACGCCCCGCGTGGTTCGGATTCGGATCGGTGGCCGCGGCGACGACCCGGGCAATATCCGAGCGTGTGATGGCTTCGGTGCAGGGCGGCGTGCGACCCGCGGTGGAGCACGGTTCGAGCGTCACATAGAGAGTCGCCCCGCGCACCGAACACCCGCGCCGGGCGGCGTCGCCCAACGCCTCGATCTCCGCGTGCGGCTGCCCGGCGCGGTGATGCCAGCCCTGGCCAATCACGCGTCCGTTCTTGACCAATACGGCTCCGACCATCGGGTTGGGCGACGTCTGGCCGTAGCCTCGCAAGGCGAGGCGCAGGGCCAGGCGCATGAAGCGGATGTCATTCGGGGCGGCAGCGAGTCTCACCGTCCCGCGATTAAGCCTGGGACAGACTGTCAAGGCAAGAGGCATGCTTCGTTTTTCCGAGCATCCTGTTAGTCTCCCTGCATGAAGAAGACACGCGGATTCCACATGGTTGTCGTCACGGCGCCGGATATGAAGACCGCCCGCCGACTGGCGCGGGTTGCGCTCGAGGCGCGTTTGATCGCGTGCGCCAGCCTGATCCCCCGGATCGAGTCACATTACTGGTGGAAGGACAGGATCGAGTCGGGCAGCGAGGTCCTGTTGCTGATGAAGAGCGCCGACCGGAGCCTGTCGGCACTCGAACGACGGATCATGGCCGAACATCCTTACGACACCCCGGAGTTCCTGGTGTGCCCGATCGCGGGGGGCAATGCGCGGTACTTGGCCTGGCTCGAGGCGAATGTCGTCTCGAGCCGGTCGTCCGAGCGCCGCCGGAGGACCTGACTTTGGCTTCAGGCTTCGGCCATCGATGTCAGGACTCCGGCAGGTAACGTTGGGCGAGCAGCACGGTGAGGAAGAGGGCGGCGAAGACCAGGGTTACGATTGTGGAATGGCCTCCGACCGCCAGAAGATCGACGAGCACGATTCCGGCAGTCAGGCCGGAGACCGTCATGCGGATATTGGGTTCTCTTTCGCGCAAGGCGTGGCTGAGCCAGGGCAGAATCCAGAGGCACAACAAGAGGCCCAGGGCCACCGCCACATGGCGATCCCCGTCGGCGTTGCTGATCCAGGCCAGGCCCAGGGGCACGGCCAGCAGGACGAGCGGCCAACGCCGGATTGGGCCGCGGATGCCTTGACGGCGGGCGAACCAACTGAGGCCGGCGATGTAGCATCCGATGGCGAGGCCGCTCCAGATGGCGATGCCTGCGAGGCCGTTGGGGGCAGTCGCGCCTGCCAGCAGGTAGAGCAGGAAACGGCAGAAGCCGAGCAGCAGGGGGGACAGCTCGGTCGCCTTGTGAATGAGATTGTAGGCAAAAACGGCGACCGCAAGCATGAGCGCGAGCGTCAGACCGACGCGCGCGCCCAGCACAAGGATGGCGCCCCCGGCGATCAACCAGAGAATGCCGAGCTGGCCCACGACATCGCGGGCGACGAGTCCGGCCGGGATCGGCCGGTTGGGGCGCTGTTGGCGATCGAAGTCGACATCGAAGAAGTCGTTGAGGAAAGTCCCGCCCAGGTAAAGACAGCTCGCGCCCAGGCTGCACCAGAGCAAACGCGCCGGCGAATGGGTGTCGCCGCCGCTCAGGAGCCAGCCCGCCAGGCAGTTCGACCAGACGGTGATCAGGCCGGGCAGCCGCGCCAGGCTGAGCAACGTCCGCCCGTTTGGCCAGGTGTGAGGCATCAGTGTCGTTCTCGGGGTTGATCGGGCGGATTGCCCGTCCCGAGCGGCGGATAGCAAAACAGGACTCGGGAGAAAAGCAATCCCAAGCCCGGGAATCTCAGGCAGGGACGAGGACGCGGATTCCCGAGCTGTGGCAAAACCGCGCTCAGAAAGGGAATATGGAGCATTCTGCCGGTCGTGAAGGCGTTTCGCCCTAGGAACAGTGTGTTGCGGTCCTCTTTCTCTCGAACCTGGGGCGGTTTTGCGTTTCTAGCCCGCATTGCAGTCCTCGTGCGAAGTCTGACCGCCCTGTGCACCGTCGGGGTGTGAAACATGCGGGCTGGCGGGCTACAAGTCTTGCGTTTTGCGGGGGATGCGGAAACTTTAGGCCCAGCGCGGTGATCAAAGAGTGTTATTAGTATGCCGCAGTTTACTTACAAGGCTCGCCGGCGGTCGGGCGAACTGGTCCAGGACGTGGTCGAGGCGAATGATCGTCCCAGTGCCCTGGTTCAGATCGAGCGTCTGGGCTTGTTCCCCGTCATGGTCGAGTCGGCGCGGGGGAGCGGGGCGGGGCGGGCCGAGCGATCGGCGGGCCGGCCGCGTCCATCGGCGGGGCTGCTGCCTCCGGCGTTGCGGGAGTTGCTTCAGCGCAAGCGGCGTCCGAAGCTGCAGGAGTTGGCGACATTTACGCAGCAGTTGACCAACCTGCTTCGGGCCGGCATGCCTCTGGCGTCGGCCTTGAACAGCATGAGCTACCTGGGCACCAAAGGAATCCCGCCCGAGGTCAGCCGGCAGCTCAAGCAGGACGTGATGGAAGGCAAGGGCCTTTCCGACGGCATGGCCAAGCAGCCCGTCATCTTCTCGGACCTATACATCAACATGGTCCGCGCCGGCGAGCAGAGCGGCGCGCTGAGCGATGTGCTGCAGCGCATGGCCACCCATTTCGAGCGCTTCGCCGAGGTCCAGCACAAGTTCACATCCGCTCTCATCTACCCGGCGGTCGTCTGCTGCGTGGGCGTGCTGATCATGGTCTTCTTCATGACCTTCATGCTGCCCCGCTTCATGACCATCTTCGACGGCATGAAGATGGAGCTGCCGGCGGCAACGAAGTTCCTGGTCGGCCTGAGTCGTTTCTTTTCCGGGTATTGGTGGACTATTCCCCTGGTGGCGGCGGCACTGCTGATCATCTACAACCGCTACAAGGC
The DNA here is from genome assembly GCA_002071485.1 of Verrucomicrobia bacterium ADurb.Bin006. Taxonomy (GTDB): domain Bacteria; phylum Verrucomicrobiota; class Verrucomicrobiia; order Limisphaerales; family J093; genus MWFF01. The sequence continues at coordinate 15,811 of MWFF01000062.1, forward strand.
GACCGATGCGGGCCGCCGGGCGATCGACCGGTTCAAGATGAACGCGCCGGTCTTCGGGAAAGTGGTTCGCCTCAATCTGTTCGGCCAGTTCGCGCGGACTCTGGGCACGCTTCTGCAGAATGGCGTGCCGGTGCTGACCGCCTTGAAGATCACGGAGCAGGTCATGCCCAACCGCATGCTGCGTGAAGCCATCGCCCACACGCGCGAAGAGGTCACCGACGGCAAGACGATCGCGCAGCCGCTGGCGCGCAGCAAACTGTTTCCCCAGTTGATGATCGATTTGATCCGGATTGGCGAGGAAACAGGCGATGTGCCGGGCGCGCTGAACAACGTGGCCCAGACTTACGAGAACGAGTTGAGCATCGCCCTGCGCGTCATGACGAATCTCATCGAGCCGGCGATGATCATCGTCATGGCCCTGGGCGTCGGCTTCCTGCTGTTCAGCGTCCTCTCCGCCATGTTCGCGATCACCGCCAATATCGCCCGCTGATGAACGCTGCCGGGACAAACTTGCGGACGAGGGGATTCACCCTCTTCGAAATCCTGGTCGTCCTCGCCATCCTCAGCATCGTCGCCACCATCAGCGTCCCGTCCGTCGTCCAGGCAGCCAAGAAAAGCCCGATGCGCCAGGCGATGAGCGATCTCGAAGAGGCCTGCCGAAACGCCCGCATGCTGGCGATCCTCCAGGGCGAGCCGATGGAGATCGTGATTCGCGCCGGGGAAGGCTCCTTCACCGTGTCCCGCGCCTTCTCGGCCCCGCCCCCAACGGCCGAATCGGGCGCCGTCGAAGGCAATGCGTATGCCCCGGTCGAGTCCCAGCCGGCCCGGGCCACGCCCCCCGAGGTCGAGCCGTTCCGGGCCCGGATTCCGGCGAGTGTGGCCTTCAAAAGACTCCTGGTGAATCTCCAGGACATGATGGACGCCCACGAAGCGCGTGTTCGGTTCTACCCCAACGGAACCTGCGATGCATTCACGGCGCACCTGCTCTCCGAACAGAACGAGGAGCGCAGTCTCACGCTCGAAATCACCACCGGCCGAGAGATCGTCGAGGTGATCCGATGAAACGTCTGCCTTCCCCGCCCAGGGCGCCGTTGGCTCCCGATCCCCAGGCCCGATCCGCATGGGGCGCGGCAGGATTGTCCGGACGCGGATTCACACTGCTCGAGGTGATGATCGCGATGGCGATTTTCTTCGGCGCGATTTTCGCCATTCTGGATTTAGTGACCCAGAACCTGCGCATCGCGCGGGGATTGAGCCTTGGGGAGATCGATTTCAGTTCCGTGGCGTCGGAGCTCTCACTGACCAACCGTCTCGAGGAAGGGACGGCGTCGGGCGACTTTGGGGATTCGAAGCCGGGGGCCTCCTGGATTGCGGAGACGATGCTCTATGCGTCCAACGGGTTGTACCAGATCGACATCACGGTGGATTGGCCGGAGAACGGCCTGGTGAAGCAGCGCACGGCGAGCATTCTCCTATACCGGCCGGCGTCGCGCAACGTGCGGGGGGGACGATGACGACCAGGAGGACAAACCGGGGGTTCACCCTCCTCGAGATCATGCTGGCCGTGATGATTTTTGGCATGGTCGTCACGGCCATCTACTCGAGTTGGTCGGCCATTCTCCGTGCCTCGAGGGCTGGGCGCGAAGCCTCGGAGGACATGCAGCGCAGCCGAATCGCCGCCCGCACGATCGAGGACGCCCTGGTGTCCACCGTCATGTTCACCAGCAATCCGGGGTTGTATTCCTTTCTGGCGGACACCAGCGGTGATTTTGCGGCCCTCAGCTTCGTGTCCCGGCTGCCGCCTTCCTTTCCGGGCAGCGGCTATTTTGGCGATCAGATCGTGCGGCGCGTCGAGTTCACCGCCGAGCCTTCCCCGAGCGGCGAACTGCAGTTGCTCCTCCGCCAGATGCCTATTCTCCAGACGAACGTGTTCGATCCCGACGAACACACGATCGTTCTGGCGCGCGATCTGAGCGCCTTCATGATCGAGTTCTGCTATCAGCGCGGCAATTCCTACGAATGGGTCGAGGAGTGGCACTTGACCAACCAACTGCCCAAGCTCGTGCGCTTCGCCCTGGCCTTCGGAAAGTCGCCCAACGGCACCGGCAAACCCAAGAGCGTTACGGTGCGCGCCGTGAGCCTGCCCTCCGCCGCGGTGCCGCGCGATTCGCAAGGCGCCGTCGGCCCCGGAACACCCGCGCCGCCGCAGGACGGCCCCGTGAACCAACCCGCCAATGACCAGGCACAACGCCCAAACATCGACCAGCGGTTCGGAGCGCCGGTGCGCGGGATCGGCGGGGGAGGGGGTGGTTTGTGACCGTGCGCGCGCCGTCCCGACACGCCTCCGGCGGATTCGCGATCATTGTCGTTTTGATCGTCATCTTCACGCTGGCCATTCTGGCCGGAAGCTTCGCCCTGGCCATGAAGGTCGAATCCCGTCTGGCGGCCAACGCCAACAGCGATGCCGAACTCGAATGGTTGGGGCGATCGGGGGTGGAACTGGCGCGCTACGTCCTCGGGCAATCGATGGGCCAGCCGTACGCCTCGCTCAACCAGATTTGGGCGGGCGGCCCGGGCAGCGGCAACGAGACCAACGGCCCGCTCATGGATATCAGCCTCACGGACGTCCAGCTCGGCGAGGGGCGGTTCTCGGTGCGCATCGAAGATCTCGAACGTAAACTGAACATCAACCTGAACCTGCCCGAGCAGGAGAAAAAACAGGTGCTCGCCCGCGCGCTCACCACCATTATCGGGGTCGACAGCGGCGATTCGGCGACGATCGAGGACTCGATTCTCGATTGGCTCGATCCGGACGACGCATCGCATCTGAGCGGGACCGAGAGCGATTTCTACCTCACGATGCCGCGCCCCTATTTCGCCAAGAACGGGCCGATCGATGACCTGGCGGAGTTGCTCCTGGTGCGGGGTGTCACCCCGGAAATCTACTGGGGGCCCAGCGCGCCTCATCACCAGGTCCAGTTGTTGAAGCCCAGCGCGGGTGCGATCGAGTCGGACGTGCTGCCCATGTACCCGGTCGGATTGGTCGATCTGTTCACTGCGCTCTCGAGCGGACGCATCAACATCAATACCGCGTCCGCCAACGTCCTCCGCCTGCTGCCAGGCGTCGACGAGAATGTCGCCGGCAATATCATCCGCGCGCGGGCGGGTCCCGATGGCGTCGAGGGAACCGAGGATGACACGCCCTTCGTGAACCTCGCCGGCCTCAACCCGGCGATGGTGCCGGGCATCATTCCCGAGCTGGCCGCCCGATACAACATGCTCTGCGGCGTCACCAGCGGCACGTTTGAAGTGCTGGTCGACGCGCGGTTGGGACGCCACCGCCGGACCTACGCCGCCATCGTCCGCCGCAACCGGCCCGACGATGTCGCCGTTCTCCAGTTCGGCTGGAAATAGTCGGCCATGCAGACATCGAACCAGGCGCAGTCCGGAAACGAAAGTGTCCGAGATCAGATCCGATCGCTGAAGGCCCGCCGGGGCGCTCGGGCGCAAACCCTATGAAACCGATGAAGATCACCGTTACTCTGGCCGATGCCATCCTGCTGAGCGCGTTGTCTGCGGGGCTTCTCGAAGCCGCCAACCCCGTCCTGCCCGGTGCTGACCCGCATGCCGTGGCCGTGGGCGACACGGTCTGGATCTACCCGACCTGGAGCGATCGCCCGTTCGAGCGTTTTTTCGCCTTCTCCTCGACCAACCTCATTGCCTGGCAACGCCACGGACCCGTGCTCGATTTCGAGGATGTGGCCTGGATCAAAGACGACCGTCAGGCGCGCCATCATGCCTGGGCGCCGTCCGCCATCGAGAAGAACGGGACCTGGTTCTTCTATTACTCGGTCGGCCCCCAGAACCCGACGCCTTCCCGGATCGGGGTCGCCGTGGGCGCCGGCCCCCAAGGCCCGTTCCGCGATTCGGGCAAACCCCTGCTGACGGGCGGGGGCGGGTTCGAGGCGATTGACCCGATGGTGTTCACCGATCCGCGCTCGGGAAAGTCCTTCCTCTATGCGGGCGGCAGCGCCGGCGCCACACTGCGCGTGTTCGAGTTGAACCCCGACATGATCAGTTTCGCGCGCGAGATCGCCGTCGAAACTCCGCCGCAGTTCACCGAAGGCGCCTTCATGCATTGCCGCCAGGGGCGTTACTATCTGTCCTACAGCCACGGCGGATGGCAGCACGCCTCTTACTCGGTGCATTACGTAACGGCCGATGGACCCGTCGGACCGTGGCACTATCGCGGCGCCATCCTGATGAGCGATGCGACCCGCAAAGGGCCCGGGCATCACTCCTTCCTGCAGCGGCCGGGCACGGAGGACTGGCTGATCGTGTACCACCGCTGGGAGAACCAGACCGGCGACGGTCCCTATCGCGGCCGACGCCAGATCTGCATCGACCACATCGAATATACCCCCGACGGCCTCATTCAGCCGGTCATCATGACCGGTGAAGAGCCGCCTCGGCCATAGCCCGCGTCTTTCAAGACCCATGCGGTCACGCCATGACCGATCAACTCACCCTCGTCCACCTATCCAATTCGATGTAGCCCGGCTCATTCGCCGCCAGGAACCGCCAAAACTCGCGGGAGTGATTCATGTGGACGGTGTGGCAGAGTTCATGGACAAGAACGTAGCGCACCAGTTCGGGCGGCAGGAACAACAGCTTCATGTTCAGGCTCATCGTCCTGTGCTGCGACCAACTGGCCCACCGCGTCTTTTGCATCTTCACGAGTGTCCGGCCAAATGGGAGATGCTTCTCACGGCTGACTTCTCGCAGCCAGGGCACCAAGGCTTGATGGCAGCGCCGGGCCAGCCAACGGCGCAGGGCATCCTGGCACGCCGCCACGTTCTCGACGTTTCCTCGAATCACTACCCGATCTCCGCCATGGCGGTACACTCCCGCCCACAGGCCCTCACCTATATGCTCAAACGCTGGGAGCCGCTGACCCGTTTCCTGGAGGTGCCCGGCGCGCCCCTGGCTGACTCGGGCCAGGAACTCGCTCCGTTTTCAGACGCACAGTGCGTCCTGAATCCTTTTGACGCTCTCCCACCCTTCCCGTAGGTTCTCCAAACCGTTTTGTACACATGCTTGGGTTCATCATCAAGAAAGTCATCGGATCGAAGAACGATCGCGAGGTGAGGCGTCTGAGTCGCACGGTCGTGCCGCGCATTAACGAGATCGAGCAGTCCCTGCAGTCGCTGCCCGACGAGGCCCTGCGCGAGAAAACCGCCGCGTGGAAGGCGCGCCTCGCCGCCATCGAGGACAAACAGGAGATCCAGTCCGCGCTCGATGAGATTCTCCCGGAGGCCTTTGCGGTGGTCAAGAATGCCTGTCGCCGGCTGTTGGGCAAAGACATCACCGTGCGGGGGCATGTCATCAAGTGGGACATGGTCCCCTTCGACGTGCAGTTGATCGGAGGATGGGCTCTGCACAAGGGGCGGATCACCGAGATGGCCACGGGCGAAGGCAAGACGCTGGTGGCCACCCTGCCAGTTTATCTCAACGCGCTTGCCGGGCGCGGCGTGCATCTCGTGACCGTCAACGACTACCTCGCCGCGCGCGACAGCGAGTGGATGGGGGCGGTGTACCGGTTCCTGGGCCTGACGGTCGGCTGCATCCTGCACGATCAGCCGCCCGCGTTGCGACGCGAGCAGTACAACTGCGACATCACCTACGGCACCAACGCCGAGTTCGGCTTCGATTACCTGCGCGACAACGGCATCTACATCACCAAAGAAGAACAGGTTCAACGCGGGCACCATTACGCGATCGTCGACGAGGTCGACTCCATCCTGATCGATGAGGCGCGCACGCCGCTCATCATCAGCGGGCCCGCCGTGGTCAGCGCGGGAATCGAGTTGTATATGCAGTTCAAAGGGCAGGTCGAGTCGATCGTCCGTGCCCAGGAACGGCTCTGCAACCGCTTCCTCACCGAGGCCCAGGATCTCCTCAAGAAACTGCGCCCCGAAGACGGCTCCAATCCCGTCGACCCCGAGGATCTTCAGCGCCAAATCGGGCTGCTGCTCTACCGCGTCAAGATGGGCAACCCGCGCTCGCCCAACCTGCATGCGCTACTCGAGAACCCCGAGAACGCCCAGATGATGAACGCGGCCGAACTCGAGTTGCATGCCGATCAGAAGAAGGTGCTGCTCTACGGAGAAAAGGAGCAACTCCTCTACGCCATCGATGAAAAAGGCCACGAGGCGGATTTGACCGAGAAAGGCCGCGCCTTCCTCAGCCCGCAGGATCCAGACGCCTTCGTCGTCCCGGACCTGATCACCGCGTTCCACGAGGTCGACACCGGGCCGGAGCCGGATGTGCGGAAGCGCGTCGAGATGAAGGCCAAGCTGCAGAAGGAATTCGAGGCCAAGGCCCAGCGGATTCACTGCATCTCCCAACTCCTGAAGGCCTACGGCCTCTACCAGCGCGATGTCCAATACGTCGTCCAGGACAACAAGGTCGTTATCGTCGACGAAAACACGGGACGCCTCATGACGGGCCGCCGCTGGAGCGACGGTCTGCACCAGGCCGTCGAGGCCAAGGAGGGCGTGCGCGTCGAGGAAGAAAACCAAACCCTCGCCACCATTACTATCCAGAACTACTTCCGCATGTACCAAAAGCTGGCTGGGATGACCGGCACGGCGGAGACGGAGGCTTCTGAGTTCTGGGACATCTACAAACTGGGCGTGCTGGTCATTCCACCCAACAAACCGTGCGTCCGCAAAGACGCCCACGACACGGTCTACAAGACGAAACGCGAGAAGTACAACGCCGCGGTCAGCGAGATCCAGTCCATCCACGCCCAAGGCCGCCCCATCCTGGTCGGCACCATCTCGGTCGAGGTCAGCGAGCATCTATCGAGAATGCTCAAGAAGGTCGGCATCGTGCACTCGGTCCTCAACGCCAAGTACCACCAGCAGGAGGCCGAAATCGTCAGCCGCGCCGGCCAGCACGGCTCAGTCACCATCGCCACCAACATGGCCGGACGCGGCACCGACATCAAACTGGGGTCCGGCGTTGCCGATCTGGGCGGCCTGCATGTCATGGGCACCGAGCGCCACGAAGCCCGCCGAATCGATCGCCAACTCCGCGGACGATGCGCCCGACAGGGCGACCCCGGTTCGTCCCACTTCTACATCTCCCTCGAAGACGATCTCATGCGGCTCTTCGGCTCCGACAAGATCGTCAAGGTCATGGAACGTGTCGGTCTCGAAGAAGGCCAGGAACTCGAACACCCGTTTCTGAACCGCTCGATCGAGCAGGCACAAAAGCGGGTGGAACAGCACAACTTCCAGATTCGCAAACGCACCCTCGAGTACGACGACGTCATGAACAAACAGCGCGAGGTCGTCTACGGCTTTCGCAACGAGATCATCCACGGCGCCGACACGCGCGACCGCCTCATGGACATCATGGAGGAGGCGGTCATCGACAAGGTCAAACAGTTCACGAGCGCCGACACCGAGCCGGACACATGGAACAAGCGCGGTTTGGCGGATTGGGTCAACCTGAGTTTCCCCATCGGACTGCCCGAGGACGACATCCTGAAGATCGCCGACACGGGCCAGGATGTCCCCGTGCCCGGATCGCTGTTCGACGGACTCAACGCCGGTCAATACGCCGTGGCCCGGCATATCGGCAAGGCGGTCCGCGACCTCTACGAACTCAAGATCAGCTTCGAAAACCCCGACAATCTGCGCTCGGTCGAGCGATACACCATCCTCAGCGCCATCGACAAACTGTGGCAGGAGCATCTCTACCACATGGACAGCCTGCGCAACAGCATCGGATTGCGCGCCTATGGCCAGCGGGACCCGCTCATCGAATACAAAGTGGAAGCCTTCAAGATGTTCGACGAGCTCATGCTCAACATCAAGACCGAGATCTGCCGCAATATCTTCCTCAGCGCCTCGAGCCTCAACGCCTTCGAACAGTTCTTCCGCAACCTGCCCCAGCGCACCGTCCATAGCCAGATCAGCGCCTTCGGCCCAGCCCCCGCAACCGCCGCCGCGGGCGCAGCCGCTCCCCGCTCCGGCCACGGCGGCAAGCGCGCCAGCGACATGGTCACTGAAGCCACCGAGGAAATCGCCCGCGCCCGCACCCCCGTCCGCGCCATGCCCAAGGTCGGTCGCAACGACCCCTGCCCCTGCGGCAGCGGCAAGAAGTACAAGCACTGCTGCGGACGCTGAACCGCCATTTCGCAAGGCTGCGCGTGGTCTGTTGAATGCTTTGGCGCAATGCGATCGCCCGGACTCGCGCATGCCCAAATCCGGCCATTCCGTGAGACCACGAGCCTTCGAGGGTTGCCTCCGTTGCCACAGGCACCGACCTCAACCAGATGCACCCCGGCGCGAAGACGGACATCGGTCCGCAGAAAGCACAATTTGCTGGTGACACGCTCTTTGCCTTTGCTTACACTCGCCTTGTTCCAGAGCGCGAACAGTCCTGTGATCGTGAGCGCGCCGAGTATTCCATGAACAAGAAATCTGTCTCTGCCCGCAACGGACTTCTCTGCGGAGGGAATTGGATCATCGACCAGGTCAAATTGATCGACGTCTACCCGCAGCGCGAGCAATTGGCCAACATCCGCTCCCAAAGCCAGGGCACCGGGGGCGCTCCTTACAATGTGGCCATCGACCTCGCCAAGCTGGGGGTTTCATTCCCGATCATGGCCGCCGGATTGGTCGGCAAAGACGCCCTCGGCCAGACGATCATCGACGATTGCCAGCGTCATAACATCGATACCAAGTACCTGCGCCAGACAACCGCAGCCCCCACCTCCTACACCGATGTCATGACCGAAATCGGAGGCGGCAACCGCACCTTCTTCCATATGCGGGGCGCCAATGCGCTCTGGACCGGCGCCGATCTCGATTTTGCGAGGATCAAAGCCCGGATGTTCCATCTGGGTTACCTGCTCCTCCTCGACGAACTGGACAAACCGGACAAGACGTACGGCACAAAGGCCGCCGCCCTGCTCGCCCGCGCCCAAAGCGCCGGTATCAAAACCAGCGTCGACGTCGTGAGCGAAGACAGCGACCGCTTCAACCGCATCGTGACGCCCGCCCTGAAATACGTCGATTACTGCATCCTCAACGAGATCGAAGCCGGCAAAACAACCGGCTTCAGAATCAGACAGGCCGATGGGTCCCTCGATACGGTGTCCCTCCGCCACGCCGCGGGCGCCATGCTCCAGCTCGGAGTCAAGGAACTTGTCGTGATCCACTTCCCCGAAGGCGGTTTCGCTCGCACCCGCAAGGGCGATGACCATTGGCAACCCTCGCTCAATCTGCCACCCAAGTATATCGCCGGAATGGCCGGCGCAGGCGACGCCTTCTGCGCGGGCGTTCTTATCGGGCTGCATGAGGGCTGGGAGTTGAAGCGTTGTCTGGAAGCCGGTGTCTGCGTCGCAGCCGCATCCCTGTCCGCCCCCACTTGCACCGACGGCGTGAAACGGCTGAAAACAGTCCTCGAACTGCCCAGGAAATACCGCTATCGAGCGCCTCTCGAGGCCGGGGATTGAGTGGGTGTTGAGAGTCTGGTGCGCGCGGCAGGACTTGAACCTGCACGGTGTTACCCACTAGAACCTGAATCTAGCGCGTCTGCCAATTCCGCCACGCGCGCAACCTTGACTACCAATTACTTACGATCTTCGTGCGCCTTTCGAGTTCAATCTGTGCCATTTTTTGTGCCGCTGTTGCCTCGCGAAAGGCGACGAAAATCTAAGCAAGGCCAGTGACCCGGTCAATGCCGAAAGTGTTGCCAAATGCTGCACATCTTCATCATCCGTTGTTGGTACGGTCGTCCGGCTCGCGAAGAGCTGGATGTTCTTAGCGCCTTTGGGCTTGGGCATAATTACTCCTTCTCCACCGCGGCGCGAATGGCGATGCTGTCCGTTAGGTGCCACTTGTGATTCGCGGTGGGCGGAAGCACTACCAACCGGACCCCGGTGTCGTCCGGGATGTCGGCGCTGGGGGTGAAAACGTGAATGGCGGTGAACGGCTTGCCCTTGAGCAGTGATTTCAGCCGCGCGCCGATTTCCGGAATGAGATGTTGGTCGCGATCAAACCGTGCCATCCGATCCTCGGCTTCGCGCCGCAGGTTTGTCTGCGTGTCATACCAGTAGCGTTCGTTGCCGGAATACAGGTAGTGCAACTGATCCTTGAGACGGGTGAGCGCATCATCGAAGCGGCCGACATGCTGTTCGGGTTGGCAGCAGCCCAGCCGAATCCGCTCGACGCTCACCCCGCGCACCTTCTGGCCGGCGGTGGACGGCGCACTGCCGTTCTTTTGCGGCTGACGACCTCCGCCGCAAGACAAGCCGCTTCAACGGAGGAGAAAGTCAGCTCCGGCAGTCGATCTCCCATCTCCGATCTCCCATCTCCGATCTCCCATCTCCGATCTCCCATCTCCGATCTCCCATCTCCGATCTCCCATCTCCGCGCTCTCTGTGCCTCTGTGGTTGATCACCCTCGCTGAATATCAACGTGCGGAATGAACCACAGAGACGCCGAGGACACGGAGAAGGCTATGACCGGGCAATCTGTGTTCCGCCCTGAATCTGTGAGGGACGGACTCCACACCGATTCAGGACGGAACACAGATTGTGCGGTCTGGTCATTCAGGCGCTGCGCTACATGGGCCGGGAGCACGTGGACGACAAAGCTATTTCCCGCATGAAGCAAAAGCCGAAATGGGGGTGCGTGGCATTTCGCGAGAGGCCGATGCGTCGAGTTCGACTGCCCTGCTGTGAGGCGGGACTTCTGGAGGAACTCGGTGCATGAGGAGGATGGATGGGTGCGCAGGCCGAGGTGCTGGAGGTGTTGCCAAAACTACCTTCCCCGGTGTTGTCTCTAGAAAAAGCCAACATCCGAAGGCTAAAGAATCCACTAGCCTGGATTTCCACGGACCGGAATTGAGCTAAGTTTTCGAGGTTTTAGGCGGGCCGGTGTAGGTGGTCAGCC
>MWFF01000063.1 GCA_002071485.1 Verrucomicrobia bacterium ADurb.Bin006
ATATACAATACTGTACCAAAAAGTCCAGCAAAATATGCTTTCCCTGAAATCACCCAACCAATTTGTCATCCACCCCCGCTGGCGCACGAGTGCGCGCGCGGCTTGCGCTTCGATTGTGCATGGCGCATGATAGCCATCCTTGATGCGGTTCATTCACGACATCTACAGCGACGCTCGGCAAGCAGGGCGGCCGGTGTTCTCATTCGAGTTTTTCACGCCGAAGACAGAGAGCGGTGATCGGGCGATCTTCGAGCGGACGCTGCCCGCCCTCTGTCGGTTGGCGCCGTCCTACTGCTCGGTCACCTATGGCGCCGGAGGCAGCACGCGCGCGAAGACCCTGCAGATGGTCGAGCGTATTCAACTCGAGTTCGGGGTGCCCGCGATGGCGCATCTCACCTGCGTTGGGTCGACCCGAGACCAGATCGTCGCTCTGCTCGACGAGGCGCGCAGCAGGGGAATCAGCAACATCTTGGCCCTGCGCGGGGATCCGCCCGAGGAGACCGGACGCTTTGTCAGATCCGACGGCGGATTCGAATTCGCGCACGAGCTGGTGACGTTGACCCGTGATCTTGGAGGTTTCTCGATAGGAGTTGCGGGTTTCCCCGAGGGCCATCTCGAGTGCCGGGAGGGCAAGGAGGTTGATTGGCGCCGCCTGGCGGCGAAGATCGGGTGCGGCGCCCGGTTCGTCATCACGCAGTTGTTCTTCGACAACGCCTTCTTTTACGAATTCCGCGATTACCTCGTCGGCACGCTGGGCATCACGGTGCCAATTGTGCCCGGCGTCATCCCGATCCTCAGTTCAAGCCAGGTCGAGAGATTCGTCTCTTTGTGCGGAGCGACCATCCCGTCCGCCCTCGCTGGGCGGTTGAACGCCCTGGGCGACAACGACGCGGACGTGACGGAATTCGGGATCGAGTTCGCTACGCGACAGTGCGCCGACCTCTTGCGCCAGGGTGTGCCGGGGATTCATTTCTACACGCTGAACCGGACGGAGCCCACAACGCGGATTGTCCAAAACCTCAGGGGCGGCTGAGCGCGTGCCTCGACTGCCCCGGCAACCAGTGTTACGGCCTATGTACTACCTGACTGGCATTAGCGACGAAGCGGGAGCATCCATCGATGCTCAGATCAAGGCGACCTGTGCACTCGGATGGCGTACACTCGAAGCCCGGACGGTCGAGGTCGAAGGTTTCCCCGGCGCCAATCTCCATGAGATCCCCGAGCGCGCATTCGAACTGGCTGTCGAGAAACTCGAATCGGCGGGCATCGGCGTCTGCTGCTTCGGATCGACGATCATGAACTGGGCAAAGACCGTGCAGACCCCCTTTGCGGTGACCCTCGCCGAAACGCGACGCGCCATCCCGCGAATGCAGCGGCTCGGCACACGATTCGTTCGCATTATGAGTTTCAAGCCGGCCGATGACGCCGACACGATTCCCGCCGTGGTCTTCGAGCGGGTCAGGGAGGTGACCCGGATGTTCCTCGATGCCGGCTTGCAGCCCGTGCACGAGAACTGCATGAACCACGGCGGCATGAGCGCGCGCCATGCGCTCGAATTGCTCGAGAACGTGCCCGGACTCAAGTGGGTGTTCGACACTGCCAACCCCATCTTCAATCCCGACCGTTCCCGGCCCAAGCCATGGAGCAAGCAGGATCCTTGGTATTTCTGGACTCAAGTCCGCGAGGCGACGATGCATATACATATCAAGGACGCCACATGGAACCCGGAGAAGAACGACGCCGATTACCGATGGCCGGGCGAGGGCGACGGACGGGTGCGCGACATTGTCAAAGACGCGCTGAGCCGCGGATACGACGGCGGCATCTCGATCGAGCCGCACATGGCCGTGGTGTTCCATGACTCGAACACCCGCGCGTCGGCCGAGGCGCAATACGCCAATTACATCGAGTACGGCCGCAGATTGGCCGGCCTGATCGGCGAGGTGGAAAGGGAGTTGCAGTTGGCTTGACGGCGGCCGCGGCTAGCCGCCCAGCTTGGTCGGATCGCTCACGTCGCCCTTGTTGAAATCGACGTACTCCTCCGTCAGATCGGCGGCGTAGAGGATCGCGCTCGCAGGGCCGAGGTTGAGCCGGATGTGCAGATCGAATTCCCTGGGAGCCACCGCGGCGCAGAGTTGCTTGAACGACGTCGTGGTCGGGCGGCCCTTTTTGAGACTCCAAACCACCGTCGGCGCTCCGGGCGCGCTGTACCCGATGTCGACGCGTTCTTCGACGATTCGCGCCGGGCTGTAGCCGAGGGCATCGATGATGCGGCCCCAGTTCGGGTCACCGCCAAACCAACTGGCTTTGACAAGAGCGCTGTTGGCCACCGCGCGCACGGCGGCGTCCGCTTCCGCACAGGTCCTGGCTCCGGATAACCGGAGTGTGACGAAGCGCGTGACGCCTTCACCGTCGCGCACGATCATTCTGGCCAACTCGAGGCAGACATGATCCAGGCCGGCCTGAAATAGCCCGATTTCCCGGCTTGGCTTCGCCGCAGGGCGCCAGCGCAGTTGCTGATGGCCTGCGAGGCCATTGGCAAGCACGAGCACGGTGTCGTTGGTGCTCATGTCGCCGTCGACCGTGATCCGGTTGAAGCTTCGGGCGACGGCATGGGTCAGCATCCTTTGCAGGAGCTTCGCCTCGATGGCGGCGTCAGTGGTGAGGAAGGCCAGCATCGTCGCGTGCAGCCCGGCGACGGGCATGGCGGCGGGGCGGCGTCCCGTGACGCTCATGCCCGGCTGGATCATGCCCGCGCCCTTGCAGACACCTCCGATCCGGACAGGCCGTCCGGCGAGTTTCATCTCGATCGCGATCTGTTTGGGTCGGGTGTCGCTGGTCATGATGGCCTCGGCGACCTCATCGCCGTGTTCCGGGGCATTGCCGAGGAGCCCGGCGGCCCGCCGAATCCCATCGCGCACGTTGGCCATCGGCATCGGCACGCCGATGCGTCCAGTCGAGGCCACCAGGACATGCTCGGCCGGCAGGTGGATTCGTGCTGCCGCGACGGCAGCCATTTCGAGCGCATCCCGCAGGCCGCGCGGGCCAGTGCATGCGTTGGCGTTGCCCGAGTTGGCCACGATAGCTTGCGCGCGGCCTTTCGCTGCGCGCGGGATGCAGACCTTGACCGGCGCGGCGCAAACCTGGTTGGTGGTAAACAGCCCCGCTACCGTTGCCGGCACCTCGGACACGATCAATGCAAGATCGCGTTTCTGTCCTTTGTCCGACCCTTTCCCGGTGCCGAGGCGCTTGATGTCACAGTAGACCCCGCTGGCCAGAAAACCCTTCGGAGCGACCACCGAACCCGGAACGCTTTCAAAAGTCCTTCTCATCGTTGGGATCGATGCTGTGGCATCACAGGCGTTTTGGAAAGGCGGTTGTGCGATCATGGGTTGGCGCACGCTCGGGGTGCCCATTGCCCTCAGCAATGTTCTCCAGAGCAGCTAGGACCGGTGCATGCCCTCGCCTCCGTGGCTACTGGACGTGCTCCCTGCACTGGTGCGGGCGCTGAGCGCCATGTTGTCGCCTGGAGGAAAGGAGAACCACGAATCAGACGAATCTCGCGAATGGCAGAGACGGCTGCAAGCGCACGTGCAAGGAGGATTCGGCCAATTGACTAACGGAATGTCGAGAACGGAGGAGGCGGAGGCCGTGTGCGGATTCGTGGGCTCTGGATCGTCGCGTCGTTCACTTCTGCGTTGCCCATCGGGTCAGAGTGTGTAAACCACGCCCATGCTCAACTACATCTGGCTTGCGTTGATCGTGCTCGCCGTTGTCCTCGGCGGCCTCGAGGGGCGCCTGGACGCGGTGACCGATGCGGCCTTCGACGCGGCCAAGACCGCGGTGATGACCATCGCGCTGCCGCTCATTGGCATCACCGCCTTGTGGTTGGGGATTATGCGGTTGGCGGAGAAGGCGGGTCTGATCGTGGCGCTGGCGCGGCGTCTGCGACCCGTGCTGCGCCGGCTGTTTCCAGACGTACCGCAGGAGCACCCCGCGATGGGCTCGATCCTCATGAACCTGGCCGCAAACATGATCGGCCTGACCAACGCCGCCACGCCGCTTGGTCTGCGCGCGATGACCGACCTCGAGAAGCTCAATCCCCGCCCCGGCACCGCCACCAACGCGATGTGCACCTTCCTGGCTCTGAACACCAGCTCGGTCCAACTTCTGCCAACAACCGCCATCGGCATCATGGCCGCGGCAGGTTCGACCAACCCGACCGCCATCGTGGGCACCGCCCTCATCGCCACAGTCGGCTCGACGGCGGCTGGAATCTTCGCCGTCAAGACACTCGAAAAGCTGCGCTGGTTCCGTTTGCCACCTCCGGATCGGCCTCCCAGGGGCCGGTCCCCCGAGGCGCCGAATGAGGGTCTCGGACCGGACTCGGTCGAGGGCGTGGGCAACACGGCTCCTGCGTGGGGCAAGCTGGTTCTGGGGGTCTACGGCGTTTTCCTGGCGGTGGCATTCTTTCAGTTGATGCGCCAGACGCCGGCATCCGGTGAAACCGCCACGCTTTTCTTGCGGACCATGAACGCCGTGTCGGTTCTCGCCATCCCGTTCTTCCTGTCGTTCTTCCCCCTCTATGCCGCACTGCACCGGGTGCGGGTGTACGAGGAATTCGTCGAGGGCGCCAAGGAGGGTTTCCATGTGGCGGTGCGCATCATCCCGTTCCTGGTCGCCATGCTGATGGCGATCGGGACATTCCGCGCCGCAGGCGGCGTGGATATGCTGGCTCGGGGGCTGCGTCCGGTCCTCGATCTGGTGCAGTTTCCCGCCGACCTGCTGCCGCTCTGCCTGACGCGTCCGCTGAGCGGAAGCGCGACGATCGGCCTCTTTGCCGATGTGGTGAAAACGTTCGGTCCCGACAGTCTCCTGGCGCGTATGGCCGGGACGGTTTTGGGAAGCACCGAAACGACGTTCTACGTCATCGCCGTGTATTTCGGTTCGGTGTCCGTGCGCAAGACGCGCCATGCGGTTGCGGCGGGGCTCCTGGCCGATTTGGCGGGGATCATCGCGTCGGTCGTGGTCTGTCGAATCGTGTTTGCGTGAACCGGTTCACGCTCGGGTGCCGGACCGGTTGCCGCCCAACTTCCGTTCGAGAATCTCACCCGCCATGGCCGGGTTCGCCTTGCCTTTGCTCAATCTCATGACCTGGCCCTTGATGAAGTTGAGCGCGGCGCTCTTGCCCGCGCGGTAGTCCGCGACCGGGCCGGGATTGGCCGCGATGGCCTCATCGCAGAGGGCTTCGAGGGCGCCGGCATCGCTGACCTGGCTCAGGCCCTTGCGCTGGACGATGGCGGCGGGGCTCTCTCCGGTGGCGAAGAACTCGGCAAAGACGTCCTGGGCGATCCGGCTGCTGATCCTGCCGCTGTCGATCAATTCTACCAGTTCGATCAGATGCGCCGGCCTGAACCTCAGATCGGCAAGTGTGGTTTGCGATTCAGCCAGGTGTGCGCGCAGATTGTTGATCACCCAGTTGGCGATTGCCTTGGGATTGCGCGTCTGCCCCGCCACACCCTCGAAATAGGCGCCGAGCGCCACGTCATCGACAAATGTCTGCGCGTCGGCGGCCGGCAGTTGGTAGTCGCGCATGAAACGCTGCTTGCGCGCCAGCGGCAGCTCGACAACCCGCCCCCGCACTTCGTCAAGCCATGACTCCGTCGGCTCGAATGCCATCAGGTCCGGATCGGGAAAGTACCGGTAGTCATGCGCATCCTCCTTGGTCCGCATTTCCTCGGTGATCCCGGCGGCGTCGTCCCATCGGCGCGTGGACTGGACAAGCATGCCTCCGCGCTCGAGGACAGCGATCTGACGCGGAATCTCGTATGCGAGAGCGCGCCGGACTCCGCTGAAACTGTTCATATTCTTGATCTCGATCTTCGCCCCGAGGTCGGCGGCGCCGCGCGGACGAACGCTGACATTGACGTCGCATCGGACCATGCCTTTTTCCATGTCGCAGTCGCTGACGCCGCCATAGACGAGGACGTCTTTGAGCGCGTTCAGATAGGCGTAGGCCATGTCCGCACTGGCCAGATCCGGTTCAGACACGATCTCGAGCAGGGGCACACCTGCGCGGTTGAAGTCGATCCCGCTCGTCCGCTCGAAATGAAAACTCTTGCCCACGTCCTCTTCGAGGTGAGCGCGCGTGATGCGAACGCGGCGGATGGCGCCCTCGAACTCGAAGTCCAGATGCCCTTCGGTTGTCGAGGGCCGGTCGTATTGTGTGATCTGGTAGTTCTTGGACACGTCGGGATAGAAGTAGTTCTTCCGGTCGAACTTGGCGAAGGAGGGGATTCTGCAGTTGAGCAGCAGGCCCCCCAGCACGGTGAGGCGCAGGGCCTCATCGTTGGCAACCGGCAGCACGCCCGGCAACCCGAGACAGACGGGGCAGACGTTCGTGTTCGGCGGCGCGCCAAAGGCATTGGCGCAACCGCACCACATCTTCGATTGGGTCTTGAGCTGGACATGTGTCTCCAGCCCGATCACGGCTTCGTACTCCATAGGGCCACACGGTTTTGCCACAACCGCCAACGACTTTGCACTCAATTCTATCTCAACCCGATATGCGGGCTAACGCCCGCCGGGCGGTCGTTTCCATCTCAGGCCGGCTTGGCCGCCCGTCTCGACGATGCTCCAGTACTCGGCTTTGGCGGCTTCGTAGATTCCGTGCAGGCCGCGCGCGTCCCGATCGCGGTCCACCTCGATCCAGCGTGTGACCGCCGGCACGGGTGGAGCGGCGAGGAAGTGGGGGCCCTCGGCGCGGATGACGCGGGTGACGGGGCGGTCGGTGCCGTCGGGGTGGATGATGCCGAAATCGCTGTTTTCATTGGCCCGGTAGCCTCCGGGGTACCACCAGAAGAAAACGCCGTCCACGCCCGACTCGCGGAGCATGCGGTAGAAGTCCCGGTAATATCGCGCGGCGAACTCGAGCCTGGTTGGGGCGGGCGCGCGGCGTTGGGAATCCCAGACGCTGTAGCCCATTTCGGACCAGAGGACCGGTTTGGCCGGATCGCACAGGCGGGCGTAGGCGGCCGTGAAGTGGCCCGGCTTGACGCGCTCCCAGTCGCCAATGCGTCCGTATGCCTCCGGTTCCCAGATGTCCACGGCGTCACGCAAGCCGTAGAAATCGTAAGGCAGCATTCCCTCGGCATTGTAGGTGGGGTCGCCCGCGTGCTGCATTCGGAAACTGACGAGGTGATTGGGGTCGATCGATCGGACCAGGCGGCGCGCCTCGGCGTACTTGTCGGCCAGCAGTTCATCGAGGAAGGCGCGGTAATCGGCGATGCGTTTGCGCCACGGGCCGTCCTGGGTGAGTTCGGACATCGCAGGCACGGGCACGTCCGGGGTGGTGTTGGGGCTCGGTGTCGAGGGACGGGCGTTTGCGTTTGGTTCGCCCCAGGCTTCGAGGGCCTGAGCGGTGGAACCGTGGCGACGGCGCACCCATTCCGCCCAGGCTAGCGTGTAGTGGCGTTGCTGATGGCGCTGATCGTAGTGGCTCGATTCCCAAGCGAGGTCGTAGGCGATGACCGTGTCGTTGCGCGCAAGGCGGTAATGCTCGATGAGGGCGCGCATTTCGTCCCATCGGAAGTCCATGGGCGTGCCGGGCCGCAGCGAGAGATTGACCTTGAGACCGAGCTGTTCGCATTGGAAGAGCAGATCGAGCAGGTGCTGGGCGCTGAGGTCGCGGTGATAGACAAACGCGCTGATGGAATTGAGACCCATCGCCTTGATGCGCCCCAGGTCGCGTCCGATCACCTCGGGATCGTATGCCCCGCGGCCCAGCCAGTACTCGAAAAACGGGCTGACGACGCCGATGCCCGAGGAGGGCATGTAATTCACACCATTGGCCTTCCACCGCCGCCCCGCGATCCAGAAGGCGCCGTCGCGCGCTTCGAGGAACTCGGGCGCGGCCTTCGGTTCCCAGCGGTTCAAATCGTGGCGCAACTCGTCAATGACCCTATTGTCCGCCAGCAGTTGGGCCGCAACGACGCAGCCTTGCTCGGGCCACGGACCCGGGGTCCATGCGTTTGTCACAATCGCCAGCCCGTGCGCCTCGACGCTGAGCGCCTCCTGATGACGGTGGATCGGCGATCCGCGGTGTCTCTCGCTCACGGTCAGGACGACTTGCAGGTTCGTGGCGGCGCGCCCGCCCACATTCGCCACGCGCGCACCGATCGGCGCCGCCTGATCTGAAAACAGGGTGAAGAACTGACTGCCGCCTTCGGCCAGGTAAACGGGTGTGCGCAGCCGGCGCGCCGTCTGCTCGATCCAGCCGGCGACCTCGAGTCGGCGATAGAAGGCGGGATCGCCCGGGGTGAAGAGCGCCCAGACACCGTCACGATACGGCGGTTTGAGGTGCGCAATCAGTGCCGCCACGGTTCCCCGGAAGTCCGAGGTCTCGAGGTCCCGCGCTTCGAGAATGGGCTGCCAGCGATAGGGGCGATCCTGGTCAAAGCCGACACCACGCGGGCGCGGATGCAGCGCTACCAGCGATTGGCCGGTAGGGATGACGACGCTATCGATCGCCGTCGCGGCGGTTTGAGCGGCATCCGGGTTGTTAGGGCGGAGCAATGTCTGCGAGTGCGGCGGGCGGATTGTCACCGCGGTGCCGACCGGGTAGACCATGTAGTCCGGAGCGAAGGATTCGATTCGGGGCACGGGAAGACCTGCGGGGGCGGATGCGGCGCCGAAGGGATTTGGCGCGGTGCCCAGATTGGCGAACCAATACTCCTGCTTTCCGGGTTCGAAGATCGTGTGTGTGAGCGCCAGGCCCAGAGTGAAGCGCGCCAACCGGGCGAGGTTGACCCGGTCGCCCGGGCCTCCTCGGCCCGCTGGAGGCTGCCAAGGTCGAAACGACTCGGGAGGCAGACCGTAGCGGCGCCATTGGGGGGCGAGGTCGACAGTGGCGATCCAACGCGAGCCGTCCTGCTCGATCCACTCGACAGCCAGTTGACGGGTGTTGGCGCTGCCTTTGGCCTCGAAACAGGTGAGGGTATGACCGGGCGCAAAGGACCACGCCTGGGACGGCGGTTCGAGAGTCTCCCAGCCCTCGAGGCGATCCAAGGTGACGTGCAGCGCGCCGCCGCTTTCCCCCTGATCCACCGTGCGCACGGCGCGCGCGTCCGGGTGGCTGGTGTGCCGGCTCCAACGGTCCAGTGCGGCGGAATCGACCGGCATGGGTTGCGGCTCGGTGCGGGATGTGTCGGACGGCCGGTCACGGGTCTGGGGTTCGAGCGCGAACCGGAGCAAGTACCGCTGGGGCTTCTGATCGGCGAGTGCGACCTCGTATTCGTCCCGAGTCATCCAATGGTCGCCCAGGCTGAACACGGGGGTGTCCCAGGCCGGCAGGCCGAGGGCGATCATGTCGCCGCCGGCCCCGAGGTAGGATTGAATCGAGGCGATGCTCTCCATTGGCAGGCGGCGGGCGCCGGGCAGAACCAGGAGTCCGTAGCGATCCGGCGTCAACTGCGTGACGTTGGTCAGGGCAGCGCTGTCCAAGAATTCGATGTCCCAGCCTGCACTTTGGACCAGGCGCCCGATCTCACGGGCAAACCCTCTGTTTTCGGAAGTCGCTTCGCCTTGCCAGACGGCGGCGCGCGGGGGTAACGGGAGTTCGGAGGCCGCGGTCGATCCGATCGCCGTTCGAACCACCAGCGGCGACAGCATGAGCAGCAGCATAAGCAGCAGGAGCAGGCGCATGCGTGGATTCTAGCCCCTTGCCGGAAGAGATCCAACATGTTGTGGGTCCCGATCGAGCCCCGCGCGGCGGGGACGCATCTTTCCGCGACGCATGAGCGGAAAGATGGAATTCGGGCGTTGCGTCCGGGGCGGGGTGGACTATAACGCTGGTGACTGGATTTGGGCGACGTGAAGGAAACCGACAACGTCATGATGAGCTTGCGGCGGAGCGGACAGCGTCGCCGGGCGTTGGCTTGGTTGACACTGGCCGCGGGGTTGGTTTTGTCCGGAGCGCTTGCGCGCGCGGAACTGCAGTTCGATGTGTTTGTTGGCTACGGGAGTGGCGGTGGCAACGACGGGATCGTCCGGGAGGCGGCGTGGTTTCCGGTTGCGTGCGAAATCTACAACGACGGTCCGGCTTTCGATGCGGTGTTCGAGCTTTCGTCGCGGCAGGTCGGGGCCGGCCAGGCGCGACGCATGCGGATCGAGTTGCCGACAAACACGCGGAAGCGGTTTTCCATCCCGGTGTTTGCGGGGGCGAGCCGGTATGCGAGTTGGGATGCGCGCCTCTACGATGCCAAGCGCAAGCTGCGCGGGGAACGGCTCGATTTGCGGGCCAAGGATATCGGATGGGAGACGTTCATAGTGGGCGGATTGGCCCGCACGTTTGGCGGGCTGCCGACGCTGCCCGAGGTGCGCGGGGGGCGGCCGGAGACCCAGCCGCAGGTGGCGCGGATGACGCCCGAGCAGTTTCCCGATCAGTCGCTGGCGCTCGAGGGACTGGGCACGCTCTACCTCAACTCCGAGAAGGCGCTGGAACTGAAGGTGAACCAGGTCAATGCCCTGCTCGCGTGGTTGCATGGCGGCGGGCACCTCGTCGTCGCTCCGGAGCAAGCCCAGGACATCGAAAGCCTGAAGTGGTTGCGCGGGTTGCTGCCGGTGACCCTCGGCGAAATCCGCACCAACCGCAGCCAGGGCGTCCTCCACGAATGGCTCCGGTCCGGCGCCGACCTGCGCTCCTCGAGGTCCTTCAACCCGGTGCCCGGTGCGAGTCGCACGCCGGGCCGTCCACCGCCGGCGGCGTCCGGGGCCGACCCGTATGCGGCCTTGCAGCCGGACCCGGCTTTCGAGTTGGCGGACTTTCCAGCCTTCTCGACCGTCATGAACGACGGGGAGGCAGTGGTGTCCCTGGGCGGCGGGCCGCTGATCGTGACCGCCCCCCGCGGGCGCGGCCAGGTGACCGTGCTGGCCTTCAGTCCGGAACGCGAGCCGTTCAAGTCGTGGAAGAACCGATCCTGGTTTTGGGCGCGGCTCTTCAAGCTGCCTGGCGACACGTTGAACGAGCAGACGCAGTTTTACTATGGCGGCTGGAGTGTGGACAGCGTGTTGGGCGCGATGATCGATTCGCGGCAGGTTCGAAAGCTGCCGGTCGAGTGGCTGCTGGCGCTGCTTGTGGTGTATTTGCTTGTGATCGGCCCGATCGATCACTGGTGGCTCAAGAAGATCAATCGCCAGATGCTGACCTGGATCACCTTCCCGATCTACGTGGTGGCGTTTTCGCTGCTGATTTATTTCATCGGCTACAAGCTGCGCGCGGGTGAGACGGAGTGGAACGAACTGCATCTGGTCGATGTCCTGCCGCGCGCCGGCGATGTCGAGCTGCGGGGCCGCACCTATGCATCGCTCTACTCGTCGGTGAACGCCCGCTACAGGCTGGCGGGAGATCAACCGTTCGCGGCGTTGCGCGGCGAGTTTCTCGGGCCCTCGGGCGGGGGGCAGGAGAGCAGCCGGGTCGAGGCCGAGATTGTTGCGAACAGCTTTCGA
The DNA here is from genome assembly GCA_002071485.1 of Verrucomicrobia bacterium ADurb.Bin006. Classification (GTDB taxonomy): domain Bacteria; phylum Verrucomicrobiota; class Verrucomicrobiia; order Limisphaerales; family J093; genus MWFF01. The sequence goes on from MWFF01000063.1 coordinate 11,506, forward strand.
GCGGAGGTCGAGGTGCCGGTCTGGACGTCGCTCTTGTATGTCAGCGACTGGACCGAGCCGGCTGCGGCGCCGTTGGCTCTGGACATCCAGGAAGAGGGCAGCTCGATCCGCGTGACGGTGCGCAACGGTCTGTCCCATGCGTTTTCGAGCCTGCACCTGGTGTTGCGGGGGCAGATCTACGAGTTGGGCGGCCTCGATGCCGGAGAGACCAAGGCGGCGCAGGTCCAGCTCTCCACCGGTCAGGCGCTCGAACTGTTTGTGCGTCGGTTCGGACAGGGGTTTACGGGGGCGGCGTCGGCGCGGCGCCAGGCCTTTGGGAGCACGGCGCAGGCGCGGCTCGAAGCGAATCCGAACACGCTGATCGCCGCGACGTTCATCGGCCAGTTGGGTTTGTACCAGGGACAGCAGCGCGCGTTTGTTTATCCGCCGGGATTCGAGTTGAGTTCATTGGTCGCGCGCGGCGATGCCGTGCTCCTGGCGTGGGACGCCGGCGGCAGCCCGACAGCCGGTTCCATGTTGAAGCACAAACCGCCGCGCCGCGCGCAGAGCACTCTCTACCGCCTGGCCGTTCCCGTGAGCGGGCGGGCGCCGGCGGCGCCCGTCCTTTGAAAGACCCCATGCAAGCGACACCGGTAAGCAACGCCTCGCAAGCCCAGGCCGGCACCGACCCGAAGCCCGCCGTCCGAACGCTCAATCTGACCCGTCTCTATGGGGACATGGTGGCGCTCGACAATCTCAGCCTGACGGTGAATCAGGCCGATCTGTTCGGCTTCATCGGGTCGAACGGGGCGGGCAAGACCACGACCCTCCGGATTCTGGCGACGTTCCTGATGCCTTCGGCCGGCACGGTCGAGGTGCTTGGACACGATGTCGTCAAGGACGCCGATGCGGTGCGGCACATCATTGGCTACATGCCCGACTTCTTCGGGGTGTACAAGGACATGGAGGTGACCGAGTACCTCGATTTCTTCGGGGCCTGTTACAAGATACCCGCGCATCAGCGCGAGAAGACGGTGAATGACGTGCTCGAGTTGGTGGGGTTGACCGAGAAAAAGGGGGCGATCATCGGGGCGCTGAGCCGCGGCATGCAGCAGCGGCTCGGTTTGGCCCGCGTCCTGATTCACGATCCGCGGGTGTTGTTGCTGGATGAACCGGCCAGCGGCCTCGATCCGCGCGCGCGCATCGAGATGATGGCCATCCTTCAGGAACTCCAGCGTCTGGGCAAGACAATCATCATCTCGTCGCACATCCTCAGCGAACTCGAAACTCTCTGCAATCGGGTAGCCATCATCGAGAAAGGCAAGCTCATCTACACCGGCCCCGTCCAGGGAGTGCGAGACCAGATGGCCAGCGGACGCGTGGTCTGGGTGCGCGTGGCGGGCGAGACCGATCGGGCGGTCGCACTGCTCAAGGCGCAGCCTGAGGTGTCGGAGGTCGAGCTGACCGATGGCCGGCTCAAGGTCACCCTGGCCGAGCCGGACGCCGACCACAGCATCATCGCCACGGCGCTCGTCCAGGGCGGCGCCAGGCTGCTCGAATTGCGCGAGGATGAACTCGGCCTCGAAGACGTGTTCCTGCGCGTGACCAAGGGCGAGACTCAGTAGAAGGCCGAGGGTGTTGGCCATGAACCTCGACATGGAAAGCGGCGCCGAAGCGCGCGCACCAAGCGCTCGCGCGGCGTCGAGGGCGCCCCTCGTGGCGAAGCCCCTGGAGTGCCTGCCTGCCGCGCTGCGCTTGCTCAGGCAGGCGGCGGTTTACCGCCGACTCGGGTTCATCTTCATCGAGCAGTTCCGCAAGGAGCGGGTGGCCCTCGAGGAAGGCCCGCACCCTCAGAATTCAAACCGCACGTCTGCCAATCGCCGACCGAGTTCGGCCAGCACGCGTTGTTCCTCCGCGGCGTCGCGCGCGGCGAAGGTGACGCTGAAGCGCAGATACGCTCCGGCATCGTCCCACGGCACCGTCGAAATCAGACGCTCGGTGATCAGCCACTGCGACACCTCCTCGGCCGACGCGAACTCGATGCGCGGTCCTTGATGCGGAGTGGCGGCCCGCGGGGCCTTGACGTAGAGGAAGAATGACCCCTTCGGCTTGCGCGCGCCGAAGCCCGCCGCCCGCAGCGTCTCGACGAGCGCGGTCATGCGCCGCGAATACTTCGCCGCAATCTGGCGCGTGATCTCCGGATGATCGAGTCCGTACGCCGCGGCGTGCTGGATGGCGAGGAACTGGCCCGAATCCGTGTTGTCCTTGACGTCGCCGTAGGCCTTTACGAGCAGGGGATTGCCGGCGACAAATCCGCAGCGCCATCCGGTCATGTTGAAGCTCTTGCTGCACGAATGGAGTTCGACTCCGACCTCCTTGGCGCCGGGCGTGGCCAGGAAACTGAGCGGCTGGCCTTCGAACACAAGCGCGGCATAGGCGGCGTCATGGACCACCACGATCCCGCGGCGTCGGGCAAAAGCGACCACCTCGCGGAAGAACTCGGGTGTGGCACTGGCGCCGGTCGGGTTGTTGGGGTAGTTCAGGACCAGGGCCTTGGTCCGGCGCAAGACAGCATCCGGAACGGACTCGAGATCGGGCAGGAAGCCGTTGGCTTCGGTCAATGGCAGGTTGTGGACGCGTCCGCCGTAGTAGGCGGCGTGGGTGCCGAACACCGGATAGCCTGGCGTGGTCATCAGGACGCAATCGCCGGGATTCACGAGCGCGGCGGGGAGGATCGACAAGGCGGCCTTGCTGCCGATCGAGTGCAGGACCTCCGTGTCCGGATCGATCCCCGGCACGCCGCACACGCGATCGAGATAGCGCGCCGCCGCCCGTTTCAGCACCGCGTCGCCGTTGTCCGCATACCCGCGGTTCTCCGGCTTGCGCGCCTCGCGCGCGAGTTCCTCGACGACTTCGGGAAAGGCCATCGCGTCCGGCTCGCCCACACCCATGTCGATGATCTCGGAGCCCGGATTGGCTTCGAGGGCGGCGCGTCTGGCGCGCTTGATCTTCTCGAACTTGTAGATCGCGGTCGACTTGCCGTATCGACGCCCGCCAATCCGCTCCGCAAAGAGGTTTTGGATATAGGAATCGCTCATAATCCTGCTGCGCGAACCGCGCCAATGCGCCGCCGCCCCCGTATGAAAACCGGGCGCGCAAACTAATCGCCATCAAGCTCCTTGGCAAGCGTGAGGCGCCGGTTTCCTCAGGTTTGCGATTCAAGCCTCGGTCAACTCCACTCATTGGCGACGGAGTCGAAATAGGTGTCGGAATACGCAGAATTGGAAGCGCCGGTTGCGCAGGCGTTCCCGGTCGAGGTTCACGGTCGTGGTGGTTTGGTCGGCGGCGAGTGTGATCACCTGCATCGCCAACAGCGCGCAAAGGGTGAAAAGAGGGATTGCAACCTGTGTGGACAGCAGACCGATCCTGCGAATATCCTGGAGCGATGTTTCATATAGCTTCGCGGAGTCTCAGATCGGGGCCGATCATGATCTCTGTGTTCTTCAGGGCGAGGCGCGCGTCAGACCAGTCTCGACGCTCAGCTTCAAGAACAACCCCAATGCCTTGTCGGCTCTCTGTTCGGGGCGCCCTCGGGCGCGGTTCTTTCAGCATGGTTCTGGCGTTGGCGTTGGTGTTGGGGTCGAGCCAGTCGGTTCAGCCGGCCGAACGCGACGATCGCTTCTTCGACGCCGCTCCCTTTGCCCGGGTGTGCACCTGGGATTCGCGGCGTGACGTCGGCGTCCGGGCCAATCGTCTCGAGGAGATTGCCGCTGAGGACCTGTTCCTTGCGACGGATCTGATGCTCGGCGCGGAGGGTGAGTACAGAGTCGAGTCGGCGGCCAACGGCGAGGCCTGCATCGGACTCGAATGGATCGAGGCCAGACCGCTCACGCGGCTGCAAATCCGATTGAAGACGCCGCCGGCGCGTCCGGTGAGGATTCAATTCTGGCGGGGCGAGACCGTCTGGCAGGGCCAATGGGCATCCATCGACGGTGCAATGGAAGGCGAGGGCCTCGTCTGGACATTCACGCCGGCGAAGGTCGGCGGGCTGTACTGGAAAGTCCGCTGGATCGTTTTTGCCGGCGGTCACCCGGTCGCAGTCACGGGTTTCGAGGCGATCACCAGCTCGACTCTGACGGCTTCGGACCTCTTGATACAAAGCGATCCTGACAGGCCGGGGCAGATGGCCGGGCTCGAGGTCTACAACGGCTCGATCGTCGGGATCGAGGGCACGCGGCTATCCTGGGACATGGCAGCGCCGCTGCAGTTGGGCGTGCGTCATGTTGCGTGCGAGGCGCTTCGTCAGGTCCGTGCCGATCGGACCATAATCCGTTTTCGCCTGCCTGAGGGGGCTTTTGCCGTGGCCGTGGATGACGTCCTCGAGCGCGGTCCAGTCTACCTGCCGCACGCGGGTTTGTTTGTCAGCCGGTTCCCGGCAGCGCCCAGCCTTGGCGAGTACAAGCGCCAGATTGCGGACAAGCAGACTGTCCTCGAGCGGGTGCGGGCGATGCCGGACCAGACCCGCAAGCGGGCCATGAAGGTCACGCACTGCGATCCGCGACTCGATGCGGGGCGGATGATGCTTTCGCTGGCGTGTGACAACGCCAAGTTCGTGACCGAGGCGAACGGGACGGTTTTTTATTTCGAGAACTTCGACAGCGACGAGAAGGGGCATCGTCCCAGCTACACCCTGACGCCGGTTGTAGGGAACCGGCGCGTGCTGGGTCAATCTCAGGCGTGGGGCTTGCTGGGATTGAACAAGGCGGCGCATGCCGATCCGGCGGCCGCTTTGGCCCTGCGGATCAATGAGACGGACTTTGCCAGGGGTCTTGGGCATCACGCCTCGGGCGACCTCACGATCGATGTCAGCGAAGGCTATGCCCGGTTCGAGGCCGAGGTCGGTCTGCAATGGCAAGGGGGCAACGCCCCGGGCACCGTGGTCTTTCAGGTGTTGGTGGACGGCGAGAAGCGGTTCGACAGCGGCGTGATGCGCGAGAGGGAGGACCCCAAGCCGATCAGCGTGCCGTTGGCCGGGGCCCGTGTGCTCACGCTGCGATTGACGGATGCAGGGGACGGCATCGGGTTCGACGCGGGCAACTGGTGCGATGCGCGTCTGATCCGCGCGGACTCTGCTGAGCCGGTCTATCTCACCGAGTTGTTCACCCCGAGTCCGCGGTTCAAGCGGCATCTCGAGGGCGGATGGCTTCCCGCCCCCGTGACGACTGTAAACATCGGAGGCATCGAGTATCGCCAGCGGACATATGTCACGCCGCTCGAGACAGAGAACCTCTCGACCGCTCCGCGCTGGCTCAATGCCAAACCGCTTGCCGTCCTCGAGTTGACCATGACGAACCACAACCCCGAGCCAGCCGACGCAAGCGCGTCATTTGTGCTTGCGATGGGTCCTGGCGGTGGCGGGCTGCCGGTCTGCAAAACGACTGGCCAGCGGACAATCATTGTCGCCGATGGCCGGCTCGTGGGGGTTTTCGATAGCGCTGGATTTCCGGCCGGCATGGGGCGATCGGACAACGGCCATCTCTCGATCAGCGGTCTGTTGCCGGCGAACGGCAGCGCTCGCTGCTGTTTCTACCTGCCGGCTTGGGAGGCGACACTTGAAGAGCAGGCCGAGCTTGGTGGCGGCGAGGCATTGTTTGCCAGCTTCAAGGCCTACTGGGAGGCGATCATGGCCCCGGCCATGCAGATCGAATTGCCTGACGCCTGGCTGGCCGACGTTATCCGCGCGAACCAGGCCCATGTGCTGCTGGCCGCCCGCAACGAACGGCAGGGCACACAGATCGAGCCGTGGATTGCGTCGGATCGCTACCTGGTGGCGATCGACAGCGAAGGCAACTCCCCCATCCGCGGCATGCAGTACTGGGGCCACTTCGACTATGCGCAACGGGCCTTCGAGTACTCGTTCAACCACTACAAACCCGAGGGATTCATGACCATGGGCTATACCGTCATGGGCAGCGGTTGGCATCTGTGGGCCTTGGGCGAATACATGCGGCTTGCCAGAGACGACGCCTGGTTCCGGGCGGTGGCCGACAAGCCGGCTGGGATGTGCCGCTGGGTCACGGCTCAGCTTGCCAAGACGCGCAGGCTCAAGCCCGATGGGCGACCGGTGCCGGAGTATGGCTTGATGCCGCCCGGTGTCCAAGCGGATTGGAATGCGTATGCCTATTACTTCTACGCAAACAGCTACTTCCATGCTGGTCTCGGAGCGATGGGCCACGCCCTCGGGTTGATCGGGCATCCTGACGCCGATGCCGTCCTGGCCGCCGCCGTGCAATTGGGCAAGGATGTGCGGCGGGCGTTCGGGCAGGCGCAGGCTCTGGCCCCTGTCGTGCCGCTGCAGAACGGGACTTGGGTGCCGTACTACCCGGCCTCGGTTTACACACCCGGACCGATGGCTGATTTCTACCCCGGGCAGGATGGCAACCGCAGTTGGGCCTACGACGTCGATCTCGGGCCACATCACATGGTCCCGTTGGGCACCATGCCGCCCGAAGCGCCTGAGGTCGACTGGATCATGGACCACATGGAGGACGTGCAATTCCTCGAGAGCGGCTGGGGCGGGTATCCGGCCGAGCGGAACCGTGCCGACTGGTTCGACATGGGCGGTTTTGCCAAGGTGCAGCCGTACTATGCGCGCAACGCCGAGGTCTGCGCGTTGCGCGACGACGTCAAGCCGTTTGTGCGCAGCTATTTCAACACGCTGGCATCGCTCATCGACGGGACCAGCCTGTCGATCTACGAGCATTTCTCGAATTGGTGCTACAACAAGACGCACGAGACGGGCTACTTCCTACACCAATCGCGGACGATGCTCCTGACCGAACGGGGCGATGAACTCTGGCTGGCGCCCCTGCTGACCGACAACTGGCTCGAGGACGGCATGAAAATCCGCGTCGCGAACGCCCCGACTTTCTTCGGGCCGGTGAGTTACCAGATCGTCTCGTCAGTCGACTGCGGGCATATCGATGCCCTGATCGATCCGCCGACGCGGTCCGCGCCGAAAGCCATCGTGCTGCGATTGCGTCATCCGGAAGGCCGACCGATCAAATCCGTGCAACTCGATACCGGGGCCCGGGCGACATTCGACAACACACTCCAGATTGTCCGCATGGCGCCATCCGCCGGGCCCATTCGGGTGCGGGTGGAGTACTGAGCCGGAGGAATCGGGACGCCGATTTGATTGAGTCGGCCTGTCGGCTTCTTGCCGCGCTGGGCATGGGGTATCTCAGCCAAATCGCCCTCGATTGCACGACTCCCGCTACCATCGATCTCCCCTGGCTGATCGGGAGCAAAACCGGTTGGCCGAGGCTGCTGGCCTGCATTCGAGCATGAGGGCGTGTTCGAGGAGAGCATGCTGCGCGCCACCGACCACGTCCTGCGCCAGCGTCAGATTCTCGAGTATCGCCCAGCCAGTTGGCGTTTCTGCGCTCGCGACAGGCGGATCGACCTCCTGCTTGACCACGGGCTTGCGTTGGCCGGGGACATCGTGCGCCGCGCGATCGGTTTCCCGCGAGCGGCGGATGTCGGTGAACCCTCGAAGTTACCCTACGTGCGCGCTGGCTTCAACGCCTGGGGCGCCAGATGCAAACTGCCTGATGAGCGCGTGTTCTCTGGCGCGCGCGGATTCACAGCAGCGTGCCGCGCAGGACCGCCTGAGCTATGCTGAAATAGATGATCAGCCCGCTTACGTCCACCAGAGTTGCCACGAATGGTGCGGAGCAGGTTGCGGGATCGAGTCGGAGTCTTCGCAGAGCCAACGGGAGCATGGCGCCGACCAGGCTTCCGAAGGCGACCACACCCACCAGGCTCAGTCCCACCACCGTCGCCACGAGCGCATAGTGGTCGGTGTAGAGCGACGCGCGATTCGGCCACAGGGCGATCCGCAGGAAGCCGATGACCGCAAGCACGGCGCCCAGGGCGAGCCCCAGGGCCAGTTCCCGGCGCAAGATGCGCAGCCAATCCTGCAAGTGGACATCACCCGTGGCCATGGCGCGGATGACGAGAGTCGAGGCCTGCGCCCCGGAATTGCCGCCGCTGCTGATGATGAGCGGGATGAAGAGCGCCAGCACCAGGGCGTTGGCGAGGTCCCCTTCGTAATGTCCCATGGCCGTGGCCGTCAGCATTTGACCCAGAAACAGCAGGATCAGCCAGCCGACGCGTTTGCGGATCAGGACCAGCAGATCGGTGCCCAGATACGACGCATCGAGGGCCTGCATGCCGCCCATCTTCTGCATGTCCTCCGTGACCTCCTCCTCGACCAGATCGAGCACATCGTCCACCGTGACCACTCCCACCAGGACCTCCTGGGAATCCACCACCGGCAGCATGGTGCGGTCGTATTTCTGGAACTCGGCGACGGCCGTTTCCTGATCGTCTGTCGCGCGCAGCGAGATGACTTGCGGTTCGAGCAGGTTCGCGACCGGGGTGTCGAGCTCGGCGACCACCAGGTTCCGCAGGCGCACCACTCCGGCCAGTCGGCCTTGCGGGTCCACGACGAACAGTTGGTTGAGCGATTCGCGGTGTCGCCCGACCCGGCGCAGGTGCTCGAGCGCCTCCGCGACTGTCCAATCGTGTTTGACGGCCACGTACTCGGGCGTCATGCGCCGGCCAACGGACTCCTCAGGATAACCCAGGAGTGTGACGGCAATCCTCCGTTCCTCGGGGGAGAGGAGATTCAAGAGCTTCTGCGTGGCCGCGGCCGGGAGTTCCTCGAGGAGGGCGGTGCGGTCGTCCGGCTCCATCTCGTTGAGGATTGTCGCGACTTGCTCGTTGCCGAGCGCCAGGACCAACCGCTCCTGTTCCTCGACGCCGAGCTGTTCGAAGACATCCGCGGCGAGTTGATACGGCAGGATGCGCAAGAGCACAGCGCGGTCCTCGGGAGCCAGGTCGGTGAGGATGTCCGCGATGTCCTGCGGCGGGAATTCAGCGAGGATTTGGCGGAGCTGGTTGAATTCCCGTTCTTGGATCAACCCGGTCAGTTCGGGTTTCAGCAGGCGGCCAATCATGCGTTCAGAATAGGGGGTTCTCCGTCCGGTTGCATTCCGAAAGACGCGCGCGAGAGAGATTTTCCCCCTACGGCGCGTGACCAGTGCTCCGGTTTACCCCATTCCGGCCTGATCTGTGACCTCTTGGACGCTCGACGCGCAGATCGGCGAATTGCATCTCGGCAGCCAGAAGAAGGCTTAAGACGGATTAGGAGCCAGGCCCATCCATTGCCCGGTCTCGGCGCTTCGCACAGCGGCGTCCATCACCGCCTGAACGCGCGCGCCGTCGAAGAAATCGGGGACGCACGGGCGTTGCTGGCGGATGGCATCGACGAATTCCCAAGCCTGGTCATAGCGGAACGTGACCAGGGGATCGCCGACTCGAGGGTCGCGCGGGCTGCCCGGCCAGCGCCAGTATTCCTCCGGGACGGGAATCGTCTCGAGCCCCGGTCCGCCGGCCCGCCCGGTCTCGATTTGATTCCAGCGGCCGGTGATGAAGACGAAGCTGCGTTCGCTCCCGTTGACCTCGACCGAGTCGAGGCTGCGCCAGCTCTCGTTGCGTCCGGAGGCCAGTTTGCTGCTCTCGAGCACGCCGGTCGCGCCGCACTCGAACTCGGCCAGCAGAGCCACCCAATCGTCCAGGTCGCTGGGCGCGTCACCGCGGACGGGATGGATGCGTTTGAGCTGGGCGACGAGCCGGCGCATCGGGCCGATCAGGAGATGGGCGAAATCGATGCGGTGACTGAGCATGTCACCCAGTTCGCCCGTGCCCGCCAGGGCGCGGACCTGGCGCCAGCCCAGATTGCGCGTGCCCCAATCCTGAAGGCGGCAGGAGCGGTAGTGATAGGGCTGGCCGAGATCGCCGCGCTTGACGAGGTCATGCAGGTAGCGCATGGCGGGCACGAACCTGTAAGTAAAGGCCGTCATGTGGCGCACGCCGGCCCGCTCGGCGGCCTCGGCCATGGCGAAGGCGTCGGCAGCGTTCAGGGCGAGTGGCTTCTCGCAAAGGAGATGTTTGCCATGAGCGACGGCGGCCAGGGCGATTCGAGGATGGGTGTGGTTGGGCGTCGCAATGATGACGGCATCGACATCGTCGCGTCGGACCACCTCCTCGAACCGGGTGCTCAGGGCGGCGACTCCTGTCTGTCCTCGAGCCCGTTCGAGCACGGCGGGGTTCGCATCGCAGAGAGCCGTCACCTGCGTGTCGGGACACAGGGCGAGCCCGGGCAGGTGGTTTTGGAGCGTGATGCTGCCGCAGCCGATGATTGCGACGCGAACAGGTGTTGTCATGGATAATCTCGATACCGAACGAAGCAGAGCAAATTGCCCCCATGAACCTGAAAGGTCTGTCGTACAACTCTCAACTCCCCACTCCCCACTCTCAACTCCTCGGCTCGTGGGAGGGCTTGGAGATCCGGAAACGGCAACTGGCGGGCGTCTCGACCAGGTGCGCGGTCACTTCTTGCGCCAACTCTTGAACTCGTTGAGCAGGTATCGGATCATATTTTTTTATTCTTTCTTGATGTGGGGTTTGTCTGATTCTGCTGTTGGATCGATTCGGACGCGGCCCTGTCCGGGTCGCGCCATACGATCCGTCCGGCGACGATTGTGGCGAGCGCTTTGCCCTTCATTGGCCAGCCGTAGAACGGGCTGTTGCATGATTTGCCGGCCGTGTCTTCACGGTGGAACTCCCACTCGACATCCGGATCGAAGACGGTGACGTCGCCGTCGCTGCCCGGTTTGAGCGACGCTTTCCCGGTCAGTTTCAACAATCGGGCCGGGCCGGTTGTGAAGCGGGCGATGAGCTCGCTCAGGCCGAGGCGTTTGGCGTGGTAAAGCTGCATCAGGGACAGCGCCAGCTCGGTCTCGAGGCCGGTGATGCCGAAGGGGGCGTCGTCGAACTCGACGTCCTTTTCGTAGTTGCAGTGCGGCGCATGGTCGCTCGAGATCACCTCGATGGTGCCGTCGGCCAGCGCTTCGAGCAGCGCCTCGCGGTCCGCCGCCGCACGGATCGGCGGGTTCATTTTGACGTGCGTGTCGTAGGCCGGCCAGAAGGGGAGGGCGGAGGAGGATTTGCCCGAAATCAGGACGGCTTGGCCGTCCTTGCGCCAGAATTCGTCGCTTCCGGCGAGGGCCGCGTCCGTGAGCGTGAAGTGGTGCGGACACGCCTCGCCGGAGACGGGCAGGCCCTGTTCCCTGGCCTTGCGCAGGAGGCGGACACTGCCGGCGCTGCTGATGTGCTGGCAATGGACGCGTGCGCCCGTGCGTTCGGCCAGCAGGATATTGCGGGCCACGATCAACTCCTCGCCGGCGGCCGGCCAGCCGCGCAGGCCGAGCATGGCGCTGTAATAGCCTTCGTGGGCGACACCGTCGGTGACGATCGAGTAGTCCTGGCAATGGTCCATCACCAGCAGATCGAACATGGTCGAGTATTCGAGGGCGTGGCGCATCAGTTCGTTGTTCTGGATGCAGTGTCCGTCGTCGGTGACGGCGACCACCCCTGCCCTTTTGAGCGAACCCATCGGGCCCAGTTCCTCGCCGGCCAGCCCTTTGCTGATGGCGCCGGCCACATACACGTTGACACGGCCTTCGCTGGCGACGCGTTCATGGACCAGGGCGACTGTGCTGGGGCTGTCGATGGGCGGCACCGTGTTGGGCATGCAGACCACCGATGTAAATCCGCCCTTGGCAGCGGCGGCCGTGCCGGTGGCGATGGTCTCCTTGCTGCTCTGCCCTGGCTCGCGCAGATGCACATGCAGATCGATGAGCCCGGGGCAGACGATCCTGCCGGTGGCGTCGAAGCGATCGGCGTCGGGCGGCGCCTGGGCGGCGGCACCCTCGCCAAGAGCCGCCACTTTGCCGTCCCGGATCAGAATGTCGGTCACCGCGTCCAGACCCTGGCTGGGATCGATCACGCGACCTTGAAGCAGGAGCAGCGAGTTCATCGGGCGGAGCTTATACGCTCCGGATTTGACAACGCAAGCGCGGCCAGTATGGTCGGGGCCGTTGCGGGTGTAGCTCAATGGTAGAGCTCCAGCCTTCCAAGCTGGCCACGTGGGTTCGATTCCCATCACCCGCTCCAACCTCCACAATCGTCAATAAAATCAAGGGTTTGCTGCATGTTGCCGGTCTTCAAAAAGGCTCAACTGCTAACGCATACTGCTAACGGGTTGCCCGGTGTTCGCTGGTGTTTGAAGGGGTGCAAAACGCTGTTCAGAGACGCGCGGGGACGTGGATCGAGGACCTCGGGAGCGCGTCTCGGGGGTCCGCCTGGGCGTCGAGGTGATCGCCTCTGGGCCGGGCCGGGTTCGTCGTTGGCCTCGCGGTGCGGGTCGGGGGCCGGTCGGGTTCGGCCAGGGCCTCGCGTGCGGTCCGCGCGCGGGGGGTGTCGGTTCAACTGGCGGATTTCGCCAGTTGGTTGGCTGGGGGTCGGTCTCCTCGAGGGGCCACCGTACCGTACCGTACCGGGCCGGGCGTGGGGGTGTCGGGCAGGGCGCGGGCTGGCTCCTCGAGGGGCCGCGCGCGGGGGGGTGTCGGCCAACCAGCTGCATAAATTCTGCACCTGAATTCCGAATTGGCGGCCAGGGCCTCGCGGTGCGGGCCGCGCGCGGGGGGGTGTCGTCTATCAGCCCGCCTCGGAAAAACGCGCCTGCGGGGCGGCCAGGGGCCAAGTCTGCGCGCTTCGGGGCCTCATGGGGCGGCGATGTGGGCGAGGAAACCGTCCCGTCGAGGGCCTGCTGCCCGGCGGCGTCACTCAAGGGCGGTTCCGGGTAACAGTCCGCAGAACATGGCGGTGGCAATCTGCATCACTTCGCAATCAAAGAGGTGGTTGGGCCAGCGTGCGCTGCGCTTCGTCCACTCCCGCGTTACACGGCCCGTGCGCCCATTGGTGCGTTCGGAGAGAAACTCCGCGTCCATGTGCCGCCAGTATTCCTCCGTGGCGGCCTCTTTGGTGACTGCCCATTCAACGCCAATGTCGGCGGATCGCCTCGGGTCTCGGAGCGTGGCCAGCACGTCCTTGAGGGCCTCGGAAGCGAATTCAAGCAGCATGATTAGGCATCGTCCGCCGTCGGCGGTGCCCAGGTACGGGTCACGGTAGGCAATCGTCCACGGGAGGGCGGATCCGTCCTCGGTCTTGAACATCTTACGGGAGGGCATCCCTTTTGCCGGCATCCAGCCCATAAGCACGGGAATTCCGTTGCGCTGGCATCGGGGGTCTGCGGTCGAGAATCGAGCGCATTGCCGGTAGACCTCCGCATCAGACTTCGCTCCGTAGCCTGAATCGACTACAACACTTGCGTCGATTACTCCGACCTCGGCCTGGATTGCCCGCAGTTCTTCCCAGTGCATCGCGCTCTTGGCGGAAACCAAGGTGCTCGTGGTCTTGTTGTCCGTCGAGGTCCAGTCCCGAATCACGAGCCAGAAGTGCGGGGCGCGGGCCTGACAGTCCACAGTCATCAGGCGCACGGTGTTTTCTGTGGTAGCATTGGTGCTTGCGTCTAGCACAAGCTCAACGCGCTCTGTTCGGAAGTCGTGTTCGCGCTCGAATGGTTCTGCCAGCATTCCGTTGACGAATCCCTGCAAACCGAGTAGGGATCGCTTCTCCCGCAAGAATTGACAAGCAATTGCACCCCATGTGCATTTCCGGTCCGGGCTGTAGAGGCTGCTCAAGTGGTAGGATCGCACGCCCGGTTGTGCGGCGGGGTTCTGCGGTCGCCATTCTCCCGAACGGAGCGCGACAACCTTTTGCGCGTCGGTGATCGGCTTGCCGCACTCTTGGCAAACGTAACGGGCGCTTGCCTGCACGCCATGTAAGTCCCATGTCCCATCGGCTCCCTTGGCCTCGGGGCTCCATTTCACTTGCGGCCATTGCAGGGTGATCATCGACCGGCAATTAGGACAGGGAATGTAGAACCGCCTCTGATCGCCCTGCAGGTAGCGTTGCCAGATCCGGCCCTCGGTTAGGGTTGGCGTCGAAGTCACAAACACCTTGCTCGAGGAGAATGCCTTGAGACGTTGCTCGGCGAGTGAGAGCGAATCAGCTTCCTTGCTCGATGCGTCTGCGAATTTGTCAACCTCGTCGGCGATCAGCACCCGTATCGGGCGGGACGCGAGGTTTGCGGGCGAATTGCTTCCGACGAAGTTCAGGGTGCATCGTCGAAAATGCTGCTCGAGGTGCGTGATCTTGTGCCGGTCCGGCGGGAATTCGAGCGTTGCAGGCGGGCAATCCTCAAGCATGGTGGCCCAGCGGGTTTTCGAGAAAGACCG
>MWFF01000064.1 GCA_002071485.1 Verrucomicrobia bacterium ADurb.Bin006
TCTGGAGGTCACCAAGGAAGAGCTTCGGGTGACACTCCGCCCCCAGAGCTCACCGCATCGTAGCCGAGCGATCGCCGCCCTCTGCGAGCAACTCAACGCACTCAACACCGCGTTCCCGGGCTCCCGCCTGCGTCTGCACTATGCCATCCAAACCCCGTCCTGAGAAGAAAAGCGGACATTTCTTGATGGCCCTATGTCAGGAGTTCTGGATTCATCTATGGAAATTATGATCTTGGCGATCAAGGCATCATAAACGGGCAAAAGCTTCTTCAAATGTGGCGTGACGTTCGGAACGACTACGCTCCGCCAGCGGCGGCAGAAATCTGCAAACGCTGCGACTGTAAGGAAGTGACGTTGAAGTGGCTATGGGTGCAACCAACTCGGTTCGATGGCTTATTCGATCTCGCGCCAAAAGAGATCAAGTTCCCATGTGAGTGCAAGACTCCTTCCGCAAAGTGATTCCGGATCATCCCATGAAATGGAACATCTCGAATCAGCCGCAACTTGGCGGGCAAAGCCGGAACTGTCTGGCGCGCCTCTTTACGGGCAGCCTCCTTCTCACGATCCTGATTGGTCATGGTTGTTCCACCGAGCCTGCGTGGAAAGGAAGATCTCTGTCAGCCTGGCTGGGCGATTTGAGAGACGTCGATCCAAGCCGGTCGGAAACATCCGAAAAAGCTGTGAAGCAAATAGGCACGAACGCCATTCCGTTTCTCCTGAAACGATTGTCTTCAAAGCCCCCAGCTTTTGGTGAAGCCCTTGCTGAAAAACAGAGTGAAGCAGTTTCGGCATTTCGTGTTCTTGGGAACTCAGCAGTTCACGCGCTGCCTGCCCTTGGCGTTTTGCTCACGAACCAAGTTGCCGTAGCAAACGTCGGAATGGCATACGCGGTTGCGCAATCAATGGCCGGCATCGGAGAAGCGGCAAAGCCACAGCTTGTGGCATCCTTGAACCATCCGAGCATCAACGTTCGCCGCGCAAGCTTGGTTGGATTGATTGACCTCGGCACGAAAGCCCGCGAGGCCATGCCTGCTGTAATGGAGCGGTTAAAAGACGAGGACGCTGAAGTCAGAGGACTTGCCGTTTTCTTCGTGAGCGACGTAGCTGAGGAACGCGAGATGAAGATGCGCGTTCTGAAGGAGGCTTCACAAGACTCGGATCGTTCCATCCGGTCATTCGCTGAGAAAGAACTCAGCAAATTGGGACCAAAGTAAGCGCAAGATCGCGGCTCAAGTGGGAACCCCACCGGCTGTCCCGCACAAAAGGTGTGAAAGAATCTAGTGTTTAGTTGCGCAGATTAACGATAGTATTCCGAAGCTGGGCCCCTTTGACTTCCCGCTTCCTCCACTTGAAAGGTCGCGCGTGCTGGGCGTAAGCGGCAACGAATGCTTCGATGGCCTCGCGCAACTGGGCGGTGCTTTTGTATCCGTCCGGGGAAGGGGCAGTAGGCGCGGCGCCCTCGATCTGCTCAAGTGAGCGGGGTGAATCGAACGAGCTGGTGGAAAACGAGCGCGCCAGGCGACGCGCGATTACTCGGGCGGCAGCGTGCGCGCTTCGGGATGGGCTTTGGCCCACTCGCGGGGTGTCAGCGAGGGAATGTCGCGTTGCTTGAGGTGGGGAAGCCTTGTCAGCACGTCCTTCAGGTACTTGGCCGGGTCGATCCGATAGCGGCGGCAACTCCCCATAATCGAGTAGATCACCGCGCTACGCCGTATCCGTCCGGGGAAGGGGCAGTAGGCGCGGCGCCCACGATCTGGAGGGTGTCGTTGGGAACCGAGTGTCGATTTGCGACTGCGTCTTCCTGCGCGACCAGACCCTGATTCCTCTCTGTCCCGGCACGGTTTTGCCACAGCCCGGATTTCCGATGCACGCGCCCGAAGGTGAGAAATCCGTATAGGGCTGGTGTGCTTTGCTCGCGCACACGAAGGCTTTGGAGTGGGGACGTCCTCGTCCTTGGCGATGGAAGTTGCAGCAAAATCGGGATCGATTCTTGCACGGACACTTACTCCGGCAGGTTATTCAGCGAGGTGAGGATTTGCTTTTCCTTGGCCTGCCAGTCGGCCAGGCGCTTGGTGTGCTCCTCGAGGACGGCCGGCGGAACACGCTGGGTGAACTGCGGGTTGCCGAGCTTGGCAGCGACCTTGCCGACTTCGAGGCGCGCCTTTTCGAGTTCCTTCTCGAGCCGCGCCCTCTCGGCGGCGCTGTCAATCAGGCCGGCGAGGGGCAGATAGAGTTCGCCCAGGGCGTTTGCGGCCATGGGCGTGCCTTTGGGCGGAGTGTAGGCGCGGTGGACTTCGATGGTCTCGGCGTTCAGGAGCAGGCGGATGACTTCAACCTCGGCGGGAGGCAGGTCGCCCGCGGGCTTGAGCACGAACTGGAGCTTTCGGTTCGACGCGAGATTGAACTCGCGCCGGAAGTTGCGGCCGACGCCAACCAATTCGTACTTTGCGCTTGCCACCTGCTCGGCCGTCTCATCGAGTCCGTAATGCTCGCAGAAGGCCGGATCGAGCGGTTTGGGCCAGCGCGCGTCCATGATGGTGTGGCCGCCTTGATCGATCGGCAGGTCGGCGTGGTAGTTCATCCCGTGCCACAGCTCCTCGGTAATGAAGGGCAGGAACGGATGAAACAGGCGCAGCGTGTGGCTGAGGACGAAATCGATCACCGCAAGCGTGTTGGCCCGGCGGCGGGCCGCGGCGGCGGCATCCGGATCGGGCGCCCGTGCGCCGGGCGGGTCCGACGGATTGTCGCTGCGTCCGGATTGGAGCGCGGCCTTGCTGGCCTCGACATACCAGTCGCAGTACTCGCTCCAGAAGAAGCGGTAGAGGGTTGCGGTGGCCTCGTTGAAACGATAGCCGGCGAAGGCGTCGTCGATCTCGCGAATCGCCCGGTCGAGGCGCCGCAGAATCCATTTGTCATCGCTGGTCAGCAGGGCCGGGTCGATTTCGTCCTCGATGGCGCCGCCCTGCATCTGTCGGAACCGGCAGGCGTTCCAGAGCTTGTTGCAGAAATTCCGGCCCAGCTCGACATCCTTCTCATCGAACAGGACGTCCTGCCCGAGCGGCGCGCTGCGCATGGTGCCGAACCGCAGGGCGTCGGCGCCGTACCTGGCGATGAGCGCGAGCGGGTCGGGCGAGTTGCCCAGGCTCTTGGACATCTTGCGGCCCTGTTTGTCTCGGATGATGCCGGTGAAGTAGACATTGCGGAACGGCAGGTCGCCCATGTACTCGTACCCGGCCATGATCATGCGCGCGACCCAGAAGAAGATGATGTCCGGTCCGGTGACGAGATCGGTGGTCGGGTAGAACGCTTCGAGCGCGGGCGTCCGCTCGGGCCAGCCCATGGTGGCGAAGGGCCAGAGCCACGAGCTGAACCAGGTGTCGAGCACGTCGGGGTCCTGGACCCAGCCCTCCGCTTCGAGCGCCCGGGCTTCGAGTTCGGAGAATGTCGCCGCTTCCCATTCGGTGTCAGTTCCGCTTTCGCCGCGGACGCGCCAGAAGGTCCGATGGTCTTCGACGCCCGACCAACTATCTTCGAAGAGCGGGCATTCCTCGGACGCGGCTCCGCCGTTCCGGGCGAGCTCGACGAGAGTGGCGCAGACCCGGGCGCGATCGCGACGCATCCGCATCGTCGTGTCGGTTGTCGGGACGCGTCTGGTCCACACCGGGACGCGATGTCCCCACCACAGCTGGCGGCTGATGCACCAGTCGCGCAGGTTGCCCATCCAGTGGTCGAACACCTTCGCCCAGCGATCGGGGAAGAATTGCATCGTGCCATCGGCGACACAGGCCCGCGCCGCCGCCTGACTCGGGTACCTGAGAAACCACTGCTCGCTCAGGTAGGGTTCGATGGGGACATGGCTGCGCTGGCTGTGGCCGACGTTGTGGACGTAGTCCTCGATCTTGAGAAGCAAGCCGGCTTGTTCCATCGCGGCGACGACGGCCTTGCGCGCCTGGTCCCGCGTGAGTGTGGCAAACGCGGCTCCCGCCTCGGGCGTCATCCGTCCGTCGGGGCCGATCACCACGGTGAACGGCAGCTTGTGGCGGACGGCCATTTCGTAGTCGGCCGGGTCATGGGCGGGCGTCACCTTCACGCAGCCGGTGCCGAATGTCGGATCGACGAGATCGTCCGCGATGAGGGGGATCGGCTTGTTCTGCAACGGGAGCAGGATGCGCCGTCCGACGAGGTGGGTGTAGCGTTCGTCGCGCGGGTTCACCGCCACGGCCTCGTCGCCCAGCATGGTCTCGGGACGCGTGGTGGCCACAACCACGAAGGCGTCCGTGCGCGGCCGGTCCTGATCGTCGAGGAGCGGATACTTGAAGTGCCAGAGGTGGCCCTTAGTCTCGATCATCTCGACCTCTTCGTCGGACAACGCGGTGCGGGCGGACGGGTCCCAGTTCACCATGCGTTTGCCGCGGTAGATCAGCCCTTTCCGGTAGAGATCGACGAAGACCCGCTGGACGCACTTCGAGTACTCGGGATCCATCGTGAACCGCTCGCGGCCCCAATCGCACGACGCGCCCAGCTTCTTGAGTTGTTCGATGATGATATCGCCGTGCTTCGCCTTCCATTCCCAGACCTTCTCGAGGAACTTGTCCCGGCCCAGGTCGTCGCGATGCCGGATTTGGCCCTGCTTGATGAGCGTCTTCTCGACCACCGCCTGGGTGGCGATGCCGGCGTGGTCCGTGCCCGGCAGCCACAGGACCTCCTTGCCGTCCATGCGCGCCTTGCGGGCCAGGATGTCCTGGATCGTATTGTTGAGGACATGCCCCATGTGAAGCATGCCGGTGACGTTGGGCGGCGGGATGACAATGGAATAGGCCGGGCGTTTGGCGCTGACGCGCGCCGGATCGGCCGCGAAGCACTTCTGCTCGAGCCAGTACTGATACCACTTCGATTCAACCGCCTGGGGTTCGTAGGCTTTCGGAATCTCGCTCATGTTCTCAAGGTCACTGCAGCGCGGGCTCGATCTTCCATTCGTCGCGGTCCAGGTCGATCGTGACCTGGGTCCCGTCGGCAAATGTCGTCCGCTGCCGCCGCCGGCCGGCATCGAGGAATTCGTGCCGGGTCATTTCGAGAAGGGCGACCCGCGCGTGCAGCCGGGTCACTGTTCGGACGCGTTCAAGCTGGTCGGGACTCGGGTCGAGGCCCAGGTACGGCATGCCGCCGTTGGCGAGGGCGTGGAGGAACCCGAGGTCCTTGTTCGGGATTCCCCACTCGCCGCGTCCCATCGACCAGGGCATGAGGAGAGCGTCGTGATAGACCAGGTTGAACAGCGGCACCGGGATGCCCATGGCCGGCCCGCTTCCCGGGCCGGGGCTCAGCGCGAACGGGCCGTGATGGACCAGGTCGAGGCAGGGCACCGACCAATCGCTGGGCTCTTCCGAGCTGACGACCCCCCCGTAGGAGCGGACGAAGTTGAGGCACTCGGCCCGAAAACGCAGGCAGTCGGTCCGCGTGACGGGGTGCTCGATCTGGTAGCATTCGTCGGGCGGCACGACGGAGAACACATCGAGATAGGCGCCTCGCAGCTTCACGCCGTGATCGAGGATGGCGGTGTGGTTTCGGCGCACGTGGCCCGGGGCCAGACTCGAACACAGCACCGACTGCCGCCCGCCGTACCAGACGCTGTGCAGCGGGCGATTGCCGGCGGCGTCGGTCACCGTGTGGCGCTCGTCGTACGACGGGGCGTCCAGGTAGAAGTCGCGGTACTGGTCATGGATGGCAAAGAGGAAGCCCAACGCGTCGCACACATCGGCAAACCGCTTCATCCCTTCCCATCCGCCCGCCTGCGGGCAGGGCGGCAGGACGTCCGGATGCAGGTTGTCATAGCCGCGGAATCCCCAGCCATCGAGGTGCACGTAGGCGTTGGTCACGCCTCGAGAAGCCAGGGCTTCGAGTTCTCGGGCCCGGGCCTCGAAGGTGACAAGCTGATCGTTGTGCGCCGCGTCGTCCTTCTTGTAGTAACTGGATTCGGGCTGGATGTGGTAAAGAATGCTCGTGTGCACCACGGGCGCTCCGATCAGCCTCGCGACCCGCGGGCTTCGGGCGATCTTCTCGCGCAGCGACACGAAGTGTCCGGTGGCCAGCGCGTGCCGACGGTACCGCTTGGCGAGATCGACGTGGTCCCCCTGCTCGAGGAAACAGAGCCGCGCCCGACGCGGATAGGCCCAGCGTCCGAGGCTGTTCACCCAGCGCGGTCCGATATGAGTCGGACCGCCGGCCGGATGCTCGAAATGGCAGCCGCCGTCGTCCGGCGTTTCGAGGATCACCAGCATCGCCGACGGCCCTTGCTGATGGCCCCACCACGGCTGGTAGAGGCCGCGTCCGAAGCTGAGCGTGTCGTACAGCCAGGTCTTTTCCGGCCAGCTCTTCGGCAGCAGCATCCCCTGCATGAACGGCACCACCGTGGCATCGAAGGATTCGGACGCCAGCCCGGACGGCCAATCGCAACGCTCGATCCGCGCGGCGCTGTCCGAGGCAATGGCGGTGGCTGTCAGATCTTCGTCCGGACCCTCGAGGCAGAGGAACAACTGGATCGTCAGATCGAGCGGCTCGGACTCGGCGCGGAAGCCGCCAAGTTCGATCTTCAGGCCTTTCTGAAACCCGGTGTCGTACAGGGCGATTGTCTTCTGTGCCGCCGCGGCGAGTTCGAGTTGGATTGCTTTACCGGCCTGGACCACGCGCAAGTCCCCCGGCTCCGACGGGCGCAGTTGCCAAACGGTCGCGCCGGAGACAATCCGGCAGCCGAGGTTTGCCGGATCGAGTTCGAGCCGCTGTCGCCGCCCCTCGACCCGCCACGGGCCGTTTGGGCCGTCGGTCCGGACGCTGATGGCGCTGCCGGCGGACGGGACTGCGGGCGCGGGCGCCGCGGGGGAGGCGGAGTCAGCGGCGCGGGCTGACACAAGGAGGGCCAATAGTGCTGTCGATTGGGCAAATCGAACTATGGCGGCGAATGCACGCGGACACTGTCTGTGCGGTTGATATTGAAACATGCGCGATTATCCCGATCGGCGAAGCGTAACGTGACCGGACAGCCTGCTTCAATGGGTTTCTGGCTTTCGAGGCAGCCGGCGCAAGTCCTGAGCACGGGTACTGCAGAGAATCCCTGACCGATGTACAACGCATTATGCGCGCAAAGGAAGCCATTCAACGGACGCAGGAGTTGATCCGGCGGCAGCACAAGGCACTGGCCACCGAGGGGAAAACGTCGTTTCTGTCTCTGGGCTTTCGCTCGGTGACCGGCTGCGGCGTCTTCATTAGTTTCTATTCGCGTCCGTTCGCGTCCATTCGCGGTTAAGACCTCAACGAGCAAGGTCCAAGACGATACGTTTCCATTCGAGTTTGGCGCGTTGACGCTTTGTGTGGCGGATTCGCGTCCGCCGTGATATGGAGAGCGTCCATGACCTCATTCCAGCTTGGGAGCGCCGCCGCCTGGCTCAGACTCGGCGCCGCGGCGGCAGCCATCGGCCTGGGTCTCGGGTTGCCGACTGCACAGGCGGGCGGGGAAACGGCGGAGTCCGGACACGCGCGGCCATTCCACGAGGCCGAGATTCTCTTCCCGCTCGAGACGTGGCACAATCATGCCTCGTGCATCGTCGAAACGCCGCGCGGCGACCTGCTGGTCTGCTGGTTTCACGGTTCGGGCGAGCGCACCGCGGACGACGTGAAGATCGAAGGGGCGCGCAAGCGCAAGGGGTCCCGGCAATGGAGCCAACGGTTTACCATGGCCGACACGCCTGGCTATCCGGACACCAATTGCGCGATGTTCATCGACCCTGAAGGCCGGCTTTGGCTGTTGTGGCCGACAATCCTGGCCAACCGGTGGGAGAGCGCCCTCATGAAGTACCGCATCGCCTCGGATTACCATCGCGACGGCCCGCCGCGCTGGTCCGCCACGGACATCCTCCACGTCACCCCCGGAAAGGAATTCGAGGACGAGATCGCCCGGCGCCTGCCGTCCCTCGAACAGTTCGTCCGGGAATCCGCCCTGCCCGAGCAGGACCGCCGCGAGGCGCAGGAATTCCTCGATGCCATGCGGCAGCACGCCACGGACAAGCTGTATCGGCGCCTGGGCTGGATGACCCGGGCGCATCCGTTCGTGCTCGAGGGCCGCCGCCTCATCGTGCCCCTGTATCACGATGGTTTCTCCTTCTCGCTCATGGCCATCACGGACGACTGGGGCGCAACGTGGCGTTTCAGTCCGCCCCTGATCGGCGGCGGCAACATCCAGCCCAGCATCGTTCGGCGGGCGGATGGTTCCCTGTACACGCTCATGCGGGACAACGGCCCCGCGCCGCATCGGCTGATGCAGAGTGACTCGACCGATCGGGGAGAGACCTGGACGCCCGTGACCGACAGTGTCCATCCGAACCCCGGGTCCGGCGCGGAGATCATCGGCCTGCGCAACGGCCATTGGGCGCTGGTGAGCAACGATACCGAGAAAGGCCGCAACAGCCTGAGCGTGCAGATATCGGACGATGAAGGGAAGACGTGGAAATGGCGGCGCCATCTCGAGTACGACACGCCCGGCCCCGAAGCCGGCGCCTACCATTACCCGAGCATCATTCAGGCGCGCGACGGCACGCTGCACGTCACCTACAGTTTCCACCTTAGTCGCCGGGCTCTGCCGCGGGATGTCGACGGCGATCCAGCGGCGAAGACGATCAAGCATGCCCACTTCAACGAGGCCTGGGTAAGCGAGGGGGATTCACAGTAACCCGCGTACCGAGAAATCAGCGAGATGGACTACACCGTCACCCTCACCCGCCCTCCGGGCATCCTCTCCCACCTGCCTGCGCCCAGGCTTCGGCAGGCAGGTCGGATGGGAGAGGGCCGGGGTGAGGGGTCTGTGTAGGGCATCCAGCCGACTAGCCCGTCCAATCGAACTGCTTGACGCGCGTGAACCTCTGCGCGCTGGGAGGGATTCAGGCTCGTTTGGAGACTTGGCACACCCCAGGCGTTGCGTGCTGGCGATAGCCGAAGAGTCTATGAACACATCATTTTCCTTGAGACCCTCGATCGTTGGACCCTTGACGGTTTTTCTCGGTTGGTGAAATAGGCAACCGATTGATGGGCGAGGTGCGCTCAAGACGGAGAAGCGGCTTCCGGTGAACAGGGGCTCAATTCACCACGAAGAACAGTAGGACACGAAGAGCTGTGTTGCCTTCGTGATCTTCGTGGTGAAAAGACCGGCGGTTCACCGGCGCTTTTTGCTGACTGTTGCTGTTCACGTCCTACGCAGTGCCGTGCTAACCCGCATGGCAGTCATCCTGCGAGGTCTGATCGTCCTGGGCACCGTCGGGGTGAAATATGCGGGTTACCGCAGTGCGGTCTCGAGCCAGGCAGCCAGGACACGCAGCTCGTCGCTGCCGGTGTTGGGCGCTGGACCGACCTGCCCGTCGTATGCGCGGGCGGCCCAGGCGGCGAACGCGTTCGCGGACTCGCGCGCGGTCCAATCGTTCAGGAGCTTGCGTCCCTCGTCTGCGCGGTCCATCTGCCTGAGGGTGAGCGCGCGGATGAGCAAGCCGGTCGCGCCCCCGCGGCCGCCCGCGGCCGTGATCTGCCGGAGCATGTTATTCGCGGCGGCGCTGTCGCCCTGACGTGAGAGAGCCTGGGCGGCGAGGAAGTCTTCGAGGCGCTCGTCGACGTCTTCCGGGTACGGTTTTCCGGCGCCGAGGTTCTCGGGCCAGAGCCGCGCGGTGTCGATCGAGCGGAGCGCCGCGGCGGCATCACCCTTCCCGAGGCTTTGGACAGCCAGCATCAGGTGCGCCTCGCGATGGAGGCGGCGTCCTTCGGTGGCGCCCTCGTAGGGAAGGACCTCGAGCCGGGCGAGGCGCTCGGCGGCTTCCCGGTATCGGCCTTCCGCCAGGAGGGCCTTCGCGTGGAGCATGCCGAGGATGTAATTGTCAGGGGACTGGGCACAGTAGCGTTGGGCTGTCTCGAGCGCGATAGCCGTTGAACCTTGACGCAAATGCCGCTCGATCAGCATTCGCCCGAACCGCCACTGTGCGGGATCGCGGCGAGCCGCCTCGCGCAGGTCCGCCAGAGACCGTTCCTCGGAGACCCCCTCGAAGAGGAGGGCTCGCGCGGCGTAAAAGGGGGCGTAATCCGGCTGTTGCCCGCACTCGTCGAAGAGGCGCCGGGCCTCGTCGAGACTGCCGGCGCCCCAGTGGACAAGCGCCAGGTAATAGCGCGGGCGCCAGCTCGAGTCGCGGGACACCGCCCACTCGAGCACCTCGGCCGATTCCGGTCGGAAGGGGAAGACATACTTGGGCGATGCCGTTTCGGCCTGCTGCAGTAGAGCTGAGGCTGCGGTCGCGTCCGCAGCGAGGCACGCTCTCCAGTAAAGGACCTCGGCCGTCTGGGGGGCGACCTCGAGCACCTGCCCGGCCTCGATTCTCCTGCCAAGGCCGCGGTACCACGCCGCCAACTCGAGAAATGTCTCCTGAGGCATCTCATTGCGGACGCTCGCCGCGAAAGCGCGCCGGGCGGCCACACCGCCCTCGGCCAGCGCCGTTTCGAAGCCGCCGAAGGAATTGAGCGGATCGAGGGCGAGCAGGGCATCGAGGGCTCTGCCGGCCTCGTCGCGGCGCCCCTGCAAACGGAGGACCAGGGCGGTGAGCTGACGCGCTTCGAGGTTGCGCTGATTGAATTCAAGACTCCGCTCCGCATCGATTCTGGCCCGCGCGAGGTCCCCGGCGTGGAGGGCCAGCTTCGCGAGCTCGGTCCATGCGGCACTGCGCAGTTCGACCGATTGCGCCGCCAGTTCGAAGCCGTCACGGGCATCATCGAGTCGTCCTAGCCTCCGGGCGGCGAGGCCGTAGCAGTAATTCGCGGCCGGGTCGTAGGTGTCGACGGCGAGGGCTTTCCGCGCCAGGTCGAAGGCGCCCTTGGCATCCATGGCAAAGAGGCGGAGAAGGGAGAGGTCGGCGAGGGCGGGCACGAAGTGCGGCTCCTTGCGCAGAGAGGCCTCGAGCGCCTCACGAGCGGGGGCGTAGGAGCGCTGTCGGAGCAGTTCCTTGCCTTTGAGCCAGAGGCCATAGGCCGAGGTCCAGTCGAAATCGGGGGGCGACTGGAGCGGACGCGACAGTTCTCCCGCTCCCGGGTCGCCCTTCCACTCGAGGCGGTTTCCGCCGATCCGGACGCGCAGGCGCTCGACGGGCGCCGTCACGGGAACGATTGCGGTCCAGGGCTCGAGGGGTTTCGCGGAGACGAGCGACGAGAAAACGATGCGCTCGCCATCGAGCACCTCGAGCGTGTCGTCGACGGCCTGCAGAGGGGAGAACAGGACCTCGAGCCCGTCTTCGCGAGGCCGCACGTTCAGGCCCCCGAAGGGAGAGGCCGCCACGAGCCCCTTCGTGCCCTTGACGGGGAACCAGTACTCGGTCCAGGTGTCGGTCGCGTAAGGCAGAAAGCCGCGATGTTTGAAAGGCGTCCTCGAACTGCCTCCGCCGGCCTGGTTGAAGGAACGTCCCGATTGCACTTCGACGTACTGCCCCTCGGTGTCGGTGAGCAACTTCTCCCAGATCATCCCCTCGCGCGAGAGTCCCCAAATCCAGACCTTCTGACCCAGTTTTTCATCGCGGTAAGAAAAGCGCCCCATGCCGAAGTCCTCGTCGTGCCAGAAGGCGGCGAAGAAGTCAGCGCCGCGTCCGAGCACGTGGTAGGCCTTGTAGGAGCCGAAGTCGTTTCGCTCGTAGAAAGAGAGGTCCCGCCCCGTTTTCGGATCGATTGGCCACGGTTGAGCCCGGCCGTCATGATCGATGTGATGCGTGCCCGGGAAGACGAACTGGAGGTTGCCCGCGGCCTTGATGCCGGCGTTCATCCAGGTGTAGTACGGCTGCTCGAACGGCGTCGCGTTGTGCCAGAGCGACGCGGTGGTGAAATAGGCCTTGTCCGCAGGCAGCGCGATCTCGATCCGCCAGGGCGTGCGCGTGAGGAGATCGAGGACGCCGATGACGACCGAGACGCTCCCATCGGCCTTCCGCCGTGTCCGGTAATCGACCGGCGTGGCGCAGTTCGGCGTATGGCCGATGATGCCGTAGTTCGCCTCGATTCCCCCGCTCGTCCAGGGGCCGCGCATGGCGATGTCCCGGAACTTCACCACCTGGTTGCCGTAGAGGAATTCCTTGCCGGTGGACTTCTCGACGGCCGACCAGACCTTGCCGCCGATTTCGGGGAGCACCATGACGCGAATCCAGGGGTTCTCGAGTTCGACCACCGTCCACTCGCGGTCCTCGGCGCGGTCGGTGAAGCCGTCGTAACGGAAGTAGGGGTAAATCTGGCCGCCATTCGGAATCGGATCCGGGTCGGAAAAGGGGTAGGTCCGGAACGTCTTCCGATACTCGCGGACGGTGGCGCCTTCCGGGGCCCCGAGGGCGGGCAGAGACGCCTCGAGGGAGAGGGCGAGCAGGGCGAGGCAAAGGAAAGGGCTGACCGTCGGGTTCGGCGAGGACGGGGCAGTGCCCGCGATCGAGGTCAAGGGATCAGGCCGCGCCGGTGTGTTCATGTGGGGTGAAGGCATAGGCGGTCTCGATTAAATGATTCTCTCGTGCTGCAGTCCGCAACCGACCTTGCATGTCTGGACTTTGGTGTCAATGACGACCGTGGTCGCGTCCGCTTGACCTCGCTGCACTGCACTCTTACTGTTCGCCGTGTTCGGGGAGCCAGGAAGCCAGGCCACTGGTGACGGCTGAGAGGGCGACGCGCACGGGCGTTGCCGACCCGTTGAACCTGATCCGGGTAATGCCGGCGAAGGGATTCGAGGCCTGCCTTTCCCCGTGTCTCCAACCTGAACGCACCTCCGGTCACGCAGTCGAGTCCGGCGGTGCTGACCCGATGCTCACGGACTATGATCGCCACTGAAGACAGGTCGAAGTCAATACGCGCGGATTCACTTCCCGGCTCGCGGCGGGTGTATCTGCCCGGCCGAATACACGCGTCGGTGCGGGTGCCGATGCGCGAGATCGCGCTCTCGCCCACCCGGCTCGCCAACGGGCGGATTCGTCCCAACGCACCGGTCCGGGTTTACGACTGCAGCGGGCCCTGGGGCGATCCGGACTTTCACGGCGATGTCAGCCAGGGGCTTCCGCCGCTGCGCCGCGAATGGATCCTGGCGCGCGGCGATGTCGAGGAATACGAGAGCGGCGGCCAGGGCTGGTCGTCTGCAAATCTCGATCGTGCCGGCGCACCAGAGGTTTCAGCGCCGCCCGGCGGTCCTTCGCACTTTGCTCCCAGGCGTCCGCTTCGGGCCAAACCCAACCAGCGCCCCACCCAACTCGAATACGCGCGGCGCGGAGTGATCACGCCGGAGATGGAGTTTGTTGCGATCCGGGAGAACCTGGGATTTGACCGGCTCGAGGCGGAGCGGGCACGGGACGCCGCCCGGAACGACCTGCGTCACCAGCATGCCGGGCCGACCTCGGTCGATCCAACCGCGGCCCCGTCGGTGTTCAGCCGTTTCAGGCCGCGCGTGCCGCGAAAGATCACGCCCGAGTTTGTCCGTGACGAAGTGGCGGCGGGCCGGGCCATCATCCCGGCCAACGTGAACCATCCCGAGAGCGAGCCGATGGTGATCGGACGCAGTTTTCTGGTGAAGATCAACGCCAACCTGGGCAACAGCGCCGTGGCGTCGAGCATCGAGGAGGAGGTCGAGAAGATGCGCTGGGCGATCCGCTGGGGCGCCGACACGGTGATGGATCTGTCCACGGGGCCGAACATCCACGCCACGCGCGAGTGGATTCTGCGCAACGCGCCCGTACCGGTCGGGACCGTCCCGATCTACCAAGCGCTCGAAAAGGCGGGCGGCAGGGCGGAGAATCTCACGTGGGAGATCTACCGCGACACGCTGATCGAGCAATGCGAGCAGGGGGTGGATTACTTCACCGTTCACGCGGGCGTCCTGCTGCGCTTCATCCCGCTGACCGTCCATCGCGCGGCGGGGATCGTCAGCCGCGGGGGCAGTATCATGGCCAAATGGTGCCTCGCGCATCACCGGGAGAATTTCCTGTACACCCATTGGGACGACCTCTGCGAGATTCTGGCGGCGTATGATGCGGCCTTAAGCATCGGGGACGGCCTGCGGCCCGGGGCGATTGCGGACGCCAACGACGAGGCGCAGTTTGCCGAACTCGAGACGCAGGGCGACCTCACGCGGCGCGCCTGGGACCGCGGTTGCCAGGTGATGAACGAAGGGCCGGGCCACGTGCCGATGCATCTGATCGAGGAGAACATGCACAGGCAACTCGAGTGGTGTCACGAGGCCCCATTCTACACCCTTGGCCCGCTGACGACCGACATCGCCCCCGGCTACGATCACCTCAGCAGCGCCATTGGCGCCGCGATGATCGGCTGGTACGGCACGGCCATGCTCTGTTACGTCACACCCAAGGAACACCTCGGGCTGCCCAACAGGAAGGACGTCAAAGACGGCGTCATCGCCTACAAGATCGCCGCCCATGCCGCCGACCTTGCCAAGGGCCATCCAGGCGCCCAGTACCGCGACAACGCGCTGAGCCAAGCCCGCTTCGAGTTCCGCTGGGAAGACCAATTCAATCTGTCACTCGATCCCGAAACCGCCCGCGCCTTCCACGACGAGACGCTGCCCCAGGAAGACGCCAAGACCGTCCACTTCTGCTCGATGTGCGGCCCGCGTTTCTGTGCGATGAAGATCAGCGAGGATGTCCGGAGGTCCGCGGCGGAACAGGATGTCACCGAACGGCAGGCGATCCAGTCTGATATGGACCGCAAAGCGCGCGAGTTTGTCGACAAAGGCGCCGAACTCTACGGCACGACGTGACCGCGTCGGGCGGCACGATGATTTCATTTAAATTCCTGAAGGGTTGCTTCTCGATCTAAGTCCGACAGGCTGCTAGGCGGCCGCCTGTTCCGGAGTCTCGGTCGACGCCGCCTGTCCTCCGTTGACGAGGTAGAGGGCGGCCATGCGGATGGCCAGACCGTTGGTCACCTGTTCGAGGATCACCGAGCGTTCGCCGTCAGCCACCTCACTGTCGACCTCGACGCCGCGGTTGATGGGGCCTGGATGCATGATGAGCACGTCGGGCTTGGTGGCGGCGAGTCGGGCCCGGTTGATGCCGAAGAGGCTGCTGTACTCGGCGAGGCTGGGGAACATGGTCTTGCGCTGTCGCTCGTGCTGGATGCGGAGCAGGTTAATGACGTCCGCATCGGCGATGGCCTCTTCGAGATCGGACGTGACCCGGCACTCCATCTGTTCGAAGATGCGGGGGACGAGGGTGGGGGGACCACACAAGGTGATGTGGGCGCCCATTTTTCTCAGAGCCCAGATGTTCGAGCGGGCGACTCGGCTGTAGAGGATGTCGCCGAGGATGGTGACGCGCAGGCCCTGGAGGCTCCCTTTTTTCTCGCGCATGGTGAAGATATCGAGCAGGCCCTGGGTGGGGTGCTCGTGGGCGCCGTCTCCGGCATTCACGACATGCGCGTTCAGGACGCGGGCGAGAAAGTGGGGGGCGCCGGCCGCGCTATGACGGATGATGATGAAATCCGCATTGAGGGCTTCGAGGTTACGGGCGGTGTCCTTGAGGGTTTCCCCCTTCTTGAGCGAGGAGGCCTCGGCGGTAAAATTGATGACGTCCGCGCTGAGGCGCTGGGCCGCGAGTTCGAAGCTGATGCGGGTGCGAGTCGAGGGTTCGATGAAGAGATTGATCACGGTCTTGCCGCGCAGGGCCGGGACCTTTTTGATGGTGCGTTCGCCGACGGCTCTGAAGGCGCGGGCCGTGTCGAGGACGGCGGTGATTTCCTCGACCGAGAGGGACTGGAGATCGAGCAGGTCTTTGCGGGTCCAGAGCATGCCGGCATTGAGCTATCTTCGGACGGCTTTTTCAAGGACGACTTGTGACGCCGCGAGGGTGTCGGCCAGGCGGACGTCGACCCGATCGGTCGGGCCTGTGGCGATCCGTTTGCCGACGAAGTCGGCTTCGATGGGCAGTTCGCGGTGTCCGCGGTCAATCAGGACCGCCAACTGGATACGGCGGGGGCGCCCGAGATCGGTGAGGGCATCCATGGCCGCGCGTATGGTGCGACCGCTGAAGAGCACGTCGTCGACGAGAATGACCGTCTTGCCCGTGACGTCGAATCCGATCGCAGTTGGGTGCACCTGCGGAGCCAACCGCTGATCGAGGTCGTCCCGGTGCATGCTGATGTCGAGTTGACCCACCGGCACCGGGGCGGACCACAGCCGCTCGAGGTGTTGCGCCAGGTGCCGCGCCAGCCAGACACCTCCCGTCTGGATGCCGACCAAGACGACTCGGGCGTGGCCTTCGGCGCGCGATGCGATGGCGCGGGCAACCCGGCGCACAGCCAGGTCGATGGCTCGAGAATCCATGACGACACGGTTTTTATGGGAGCGGGTAGGCATAGTGGAAACGAAGAGTGATGAAAGGACGCGGCAAGGAGCAAATGAAGAATGCTTGTGGGAATCTCCGAGACACCAGGTAAGAACAGGCGAATCGGCGCCGCACCGCGAACCTTCAGCGCGGGCGGCACCTGTCAGGAGTCCGGATCATGACAGGCCGGCTCGCCGGCTCTGATGCCAGCGCCGCCATGGGCCGCGGTGATGAACGCTCCAGTCCGTCAACGCGCGCTCGAAGCCGATGTCGTACCCCGCCTTTTCGGACTCGATCCACTTGTGTCTGAGGATTTCGTCACGTTCCGCCAGGAAATCCTGGTAGAGCGTCGATTTGTTCCTGAGCGATTCGTCGATGGCTGTCATCACTGCTGCGTACATCAAACGAAGTAATACACG
The DNA here is from genome assembly GCA_002071485.1 of Verrucomicrobia bacterium ADurb.Bin006. GTDB lineage: Bacteria > Verrucomicrobiota > Verrucomicrobiia > Limisphaerales > J093 > MWFF01. The sequence goes on from MWFF01000064.1 coordinate 16,781, forward strand.
GACTGCTCCGCTTCGATTCGAGCGGATAATCTAGCAACGTTCTGGCGCGAGGCAACCATAATCTCCCATATGCCTGTGTTCTTGCGCGATTCGGCCTTGGAGTTTGGGGCTGCGCTCCTAGACTCGGGCACGTGTGGACACTGTTTCCCGTGGTGGACCGGGAATTGCGGACGGCGGCACGGCGATCGAAGACGCACTGGGTGCGACTGGCCGCCGCGACGGCCGCATTTGTGGTCAGCGCCTGGATTGCTCTGTGGGTTGCCAAGACCCAGACGCCCGTGACGGCGGGGCGGTGGCTGTTCTCGTGCCTGACGATTCTGGCGTTCGGCTACTGTCTGTTGGTCGGCCCGTTCATCACGGCGGACAGCATCAGCGAGGAGAAGCGCGAGGGGACGCTGGGGCTGCTGTTTCTGACCGAACTGCGGAGTTACGACGTGGTGTTGGGGAAGTGGCTGGCGAACTCGCTGGCGGGCTTTTACGGGTTGCTGGCCATCCTGCCGGCGCTGGGGATTCCGCTGCTGATGGGGGGAGTGACAGCGGGGGAGTACGTGCGGACGGCCCTGGCGGTGGTGAACGCCATCCTGTTCTCGCTGACGGCCGGGATGTTTGTATCGACGCTGAGCCGCGATCAATCCAAAGCCATTCTCGGATCGGCGGTGGCGATTCTGGGCGTGAGCGGGTTGATTCCGGGTCTGGCGGCGGTGTTCAGCTCGGGTTTGTTTACCCGGCCGCTGCCCAGCCCGTTGCCGGCGGCCCTGATGAGTCCGGCCTACACGGGGTATCTGGCGAGCGAACGCGCGTATGCGACGGCGCCGGGTGCGTTTTGGGTTTCGCTGGGGTTTGTGTGCGGGATGAGCTGCCTGTGCATGGGGCTGACCGCCATCTGGCTGCCGCGGCTGTGGAGGGAGAGTCCGGAGGAGAAACCGATTGCGCATCGCTGGCTGTGGCGGCTGGGCTACACGGCGGGGTGGCGGGCGACGTACAAGCGGCGGCTCGAGACGAATCCGGTGTATGCGGTGGCCGCCCGGCTGCGCTGGCCGCATTGGGTTTTCTGGGCGTTGGTGTCGCTGGTCGCGGTGAACGTCTACTGGTTGACGCACGGCTACCGCACCAACACCGGGGCCTCGGCCTTCCACACCTATTTTTCCCATGGGTTGGTGTTCACGAACCGGGTTTGGTTGTGCGTGATGGCCTGCCGTTTCTGGCTCGAGGCGCGGCGCACGGGGGCTCTCGAGTTGATTCTCACCTCGCCGATGCCGGCGCGCACCCTGTTGCGCGGTCATTGGCGCGCGCTTTGGCTTTTGTTTGCCGGGCCGGTCGCGATGATCGCCTTGCTGCACATTTTCTACATCGGGGAGAACTGGCGGCTTGCGGCCCAGCGCGGCCCGTTCAGTCACGGCCTGCTCCAGCAGTACGCCTTCAGCGCCGGGAGCAGCCTGCTCAATTTCGTGACCGATGTGTTCGCCATCTGCTGGCTGGGGGCGTGGCTGAGCCTGGCGTTGCGCCGCCCGACCTTCGCGATTCTCAAGACCTTTGCCTGGGTTGTGTTGGGGCCATGGACGCTGGGCGTGGTGTTCCCGAATCTCTCTTCGCTGCTGCCGGTGAAGGTCATGACCTACCTCAACACCAGCACGATCCTGCGGACGCTTGGGGGCGGAATGGTCGGTTACTCGATGGTGTTTCGAACCTTGGGCTGGGTGGGGAAGAATGTGCTGATCATCCTCTGGGCGCGCGGGCGGCTGCGGCGGCATCTCCGGAGCGCGGCGGCGCAGACCCACGAATGGGAGTTTGGCGCCCGATTCAGACGACGGCGGTCGCGTCCGCATGTTTCATGGACCGTGCCGCACGCGGTGGCCGGCGAATCCAGAATCTTGTCGTGAGGTGCATCTTTCGGGAATGTCGAACTCAGACATGAAGACGGGTGCTGGGAATCATTCGAGCGAGGCCTCGACTGCGCCATGACGCTTTTCCCGATCGTCCAGCGCGAGTTGCTCGTGGCGTCGCGCCGCCCGGGCGCCTTCTGGGCGCGGCTGGTGGCGGCGGCGGTGGCGGTGGCGGTGGGCGCGATCAACCTGTGGTACCATGGCGAATGGACGGGGGGGACGCGGATCGGGAGGGAGCTTTTCGATACGCTGGCTTTTGTGGGATACCTGTTTTGTCTGGCCGCGGGGCCGCTGTTTACCGCGGATGTTCTGAGCGAGGAAAGGCGGGACGGGAGCTTGGGGCTGCTGTTTCTGACCGACCTGCGCAGTTACGACATTGTGGGCGGCAAGCTGGTTGCTGCGTCGGTGACGGCGCTGTTCAGCCTGATGGCGGCGCTGCCGGTATTGGCGATTCCGATCCTGCTTGGCGGCGTGCGTTTGATCGAATTCGGGGCGGTGGCCCTGGTTCTCGGCAATGCGCTGTTCTTCTCGCTTGCGGTGGGCATGTGCGTTTCGGCGGCGAGCACCCAGGCGCGCAGCGCGTTCGCGCTCGCCGTGTTCATCCTGTTCCTGTTTGCCGGTGTCGGCCCGTGGCTGCGGTTGGTCATCGGGAGCTACACGGGCCTTGGCATTCTGCTGGCCGCCAACCCCAGCTCGGCACTCGAACTGGCGTCGAGCGTGGCGGCGAACCGGGAGGGCGTCGTTCTGGGCTGGGCGTTGTCGGGGACGCACGGTCTGGCGTGGCTGTTTCTCGGGAGCGCGGCCTGGCTGACGCAGCGGGCGTGGCGGGAGCAGGGCGTGCTGAAGGCGGGCGTGCCGTGGCGGCACCGCTGGCACATGCTCAATTACGGCACGGCGATCGAGCGCCAACACTCGCGTCGGCGGCTGCTGGATCGGAATCCGGTTCTGTGGCTGGCGAGCCGCAACCAGCTCAAGGTCCGGCTGCTGTGGGGAGCTGTCGGTTTGGCGTTGTTCGTGTGGCTGGTGTGGCGCTGGCGGATGGGGATGGCGAGCGACACCTGGAACAGCACGTTTCTGATCGCCCTGTTTCTGCACGCCCCGCTGAAGTGGCTGATGGCCTCCGAGGCGAGCCAGCGCTGGACGCAGGAACGGCAGACCGGGGCCCTCGAACTGCTCCTGACCACACCATTGTCCGTGGCCGAGATCCTGCGGGGTCACTGGCTGTCCCTGAGGCGGTTGTTCGGCGCGCCTGCGCTGGCCATCCTGCTCGTGGAGGTCTTCACGCTGGCAGCCAGTGAGGGGCTGAACGGACTGGGATCGGACATGGGGCTGATGACACTGGTCGGGGCGCTTGTCTTCATCTGGGACCTGTATGCGCTGGCGTGGGTTGGTCTGTGGCTGGGGCTGTCGAGCCGCAAAGCCAACCAGGCATTCGTCGGCACGGCGGTGCGCATCCTTTGTGTGCCCTGGGCGGTCTTCCTGTTCGCGCTGTTCTTCACGGGCGTTCAGGGGCCGCTCGCCCTGCCTCTGCTCTGGCTGATCGTGTGCGGTCTCTGTAACCTGACGTTCCAGCGCTGGGCGCGGGAGAACCTGCGCGGGCTGCTACGGGAATTGGCTCCCGGACGCCTTGGCCATGCGGCGGCCAACTGAATGGAGCGCGTACAGATGCACTGGGACTCCCGGGGAACCGTTCTTCGCGCTTGGCGAGCTCGGCAGCGAATGTTACAGAGTCTTTGCGCGAAGCCGCTCCTGGCTCGTTCCGGGGAGACAAGCATGGCATGATTATCGTCACGGACAGTCGGTGCACCGCCTATCAGCAATTCGGCCATCCCGAACGGCCGCAGCGCATCAGCCTGACCGTCGAACGTCTTAGGGCGCAGAGCGAAATCGAGTTGGTCTGGGCGGAGCCGGCGCCGGTGACCGAGGCGCAGCTCGAGCGCGCCCACAAGCGGTCCCTTCTCGAACGGCTGAAGGTGTCGGTGGACTTCGACTCGGACACGGCGGCGTATCCGGACATTCGCGCGCACGCGGAGCGGAGCGCTGGCGGGGCACTCTACGCCCTGCAGAGGGCTCTCGAGAGCAAGACGGCCTTCAGCCTGCTGCGTCCGCCGGGGCATCATGCGACGCCGGACCGAGCGATGGGTTTCTGCTATCTGAACTCGGCGGCGATTGCGGTGATGGAGGCGCGGGCCAAAGGTGTCGGGCGTGTGGCCGTTTACGACTTCGATGTGCATCATGGGAACGGCACTGAGGACATCCTGCTGGGTCAGGACCAATGCGCCTACTTTTCCGTGCACCAATTCCCGTGTTATCCGGGCACCGGGAGCGATTCTTATGGCAACGCGCATAACTACCCCGTGGCGCCCGGCGCGGCTCGAGAGGACTACCGCCAGGCGCTGGCCAAGGCGCTCGAAGATTTAGAGCGGTTCAAGCCCGAACTGGTGGTGGTATCGGCGGGATTCGATGCCTACTGCGGCGATCCGATCAGCGACGCGGCCCTGCAAGAGGAGGATTTTGGCTGGCTGGGTTGCTCGATTCGGGAATTGGGCGTGCCGGCCTTCAGCCTGCTTGAAGGCGGTTACAGTCGAGATTTGCCCGATCTCATTTTCGCCTATCTGCGCGGCCTGGCCGGGAAATGAGGACAGTCACCGCCGGCTCGCCCGTTTCTTACACACCGTCTGTGCGCGTGTGGATGAGACTTCGCAAGATGAAAGCCATGCGGGCTAGAGAAGCAAGACCGCGCCCGGTTCGAGAGATAGAGAACTGCAACACATTGTCTCACGGCAGACCACCCACAGGACCGACAGAATGCTCTCGGTTCCTTTTCTGGGCGTGGTTTTGCCACAGCCTGGATGCCAGACTCCGCGATGCTTTGCGAAACATCCGGGCTAGTAGCGCTCCTTCTCGGCCAGCGCCGCAATCAACTCGAGTTTCCAGGGCTCGACCCGCGGGGCCACCGAACAGGCGGTGCTGAGGATGTAGCCGCCCCCCGGCGCGCCATCGCGGAGGCAACGCCGCACCTCGGCCTCGACTTCGCCGGGGGCGCGATACGCCAGCAAGGCGACGGAGTTCATATTACCTTTGATGAAGAGGCGTCCTTCGAGCTGCCGTTTTGCCGCCGCCAAATCCACGTCACCCAAGGGCGGAGGATCCAGCGTGTCCAAACCCTGCGTCTCGGTCTCGATCATGAGATCGAGACGATCTCCGATCCGTCCGCAGGTATGGGTGTAAACGGGCACGCCCGCCGCGCGGATTGCCCGTGCGACCCTGCGTTCGTACGGAAGGACAAAACCGGCGTAGGCCGCTTTCGATAGGAAACCTGCGCCCGCGAACGCGGACGACACGAGCACGGCATCCGCCCCGCGCCGCGCCTGAGCCACGCCCCAGGCGATCGAGGACTCCGTCAACCGGTCGAGAAAGGCGCGCGCCTTGCCCGGATCGGTCACCAGCGCCATCAGGGCTTCCTCGTATCCGAACAGCTCCATGAAATGCGTGAATGGCGAGAACACTTCGCCATGGATCGAGACCGCACCGCGCGTCAACGCCCGCACCCGATCGATGGTGTCTCCGAAGTACCCGGGGATCCGGCGCAGGAGGCCTGGGGAGGTTTTGCCGTCGATCCACGGGACGTGACAGACGTTCCACCAATAACCTGTGAGGGCATCAAGAGCGTCAAGCCGATCCGGATCGAGCCGGGCGAAGTCCGCGCGCGGCAATGAAGCCTGGGTGGCGAGGCGATGCTGTGGGTTGTCGTCGGGTGGGACGGTTGTGCAACTGCCGTCGGCCCACCGAAGTCGCGTCCCTTCATCCGTGGCGTCGATCTGCTGGACGCGCGAGAGCAGGTCCGGGGGGCGTCCGGGCAGGTTAACGAGGATGCCATCGAACCGGTAGCGCTGCTGGAGGCGGACCAACGCCTGGGCGAAGCCCTCGGTGGTGAACCAAATTTCGTGCGGGGCGATGCCGCTGTGGAGGAAGTAGTGGCCCAAGGCGAGCTGGCAGAACACCGGCACGCGATCCGGCAAAAGATGCCGCATGGTGCATCGGACGCGCTCGCGCGAGTCCATCTTGGATTCGGCCTTTGACATGGTCGCGGGGGAACAGACCGGTTTGTCTGAAAGGACAACTGCATAGGGCGGCGCACGGCGCGTGTCGAGCGCCGACTGCATTGGTCTGGATGCGCATTTGGACTGACGCTGGCATCGGGGGTTGGCAGAGGTTGCCGCCGGCTGGCACACGCCGCGGATGGTCCCCGGCGGGCGCGGCATCGTGGGATGGGCCGGGCCGGCTGTTGAACCCGTGAGCGCGGAGCTTGAATTTGCTGGTTTTCTTTGCCGCCCTGTTCGTGGTGGTCGAGGCTTTGAACGCCACCGGCCTGCCCGACCAGATTTACGGCCATGTGCGCGGTCTCTTCGGTCACACGCTCGCCGCCCAGGGCTGGAATCTCGCCTGGTTCTCCGCCCTCGGCTCGAACATTTTCTCGAATGTTCCTTTCGTTTTGGTGGCCGGGAAATGGATTTCGAACTTCGTCGAGCCGAAGCGGATGTGGCAGGTGATAGCCCTGGCAACGACGTTTTCCGGCGACCTCACCATCCTCGGATCGGTCGCCAACATCATCGTCGTCGAATCCGCCCGCAAACACGTCGAGGTCGGATTCTGGGACTATGCGAAATTCGGTCTGCCGGTGACGGTGCTGACCCTGGTGGCAGGGATGCGGATCCTGCTCCGGTAGACGCGTGTTTCACAGAGCTTCGCGGAGTCCGACCGCACTTTGCACTGACGGGGTGCAATATGCGCCCGGGAAGCCCGCGATCCACTCGCCGCCGATCATCGCCGCCACAACCGGCTGCCGGTTGTGCACCAGGGCCGCGGCGACCTCGCGCAGTCCGACACTCGACGGAATGGCGATGAGGTCGGCCCACGCGCCGGGAGTGATTTCGCCGACGCGGCCTGCGAAGCCCAGGGCCCGCGCCCCGTTGAGCGTGGCCAGGCGCAGGACGGCGTCGGGTGGCCACCTGGGGTGCGCCTGGGCAAACACCCGCATTTCCTCGAACAGATCGAGCGCGGCCGTTTGTCCCCGAGGCGTTGCGACCGTGGCCAGGCTGTCGGTGCCCAGGCACACGTTCACACCGCGCCGCATCAGTGCCGTGACGGGGAAAGGACGATGGCCGAAGTAGGCGTGGCTGCGCGGGCAGTGGATCACATGGACGCGGTTTATGGCGAGGAGGTCGGCATCGCCGCGGTCGAGGTAATTGGCATGCACGGCCAGCAAACGGTCACCGAGGAGATTCTGGCGCGCCAGGTGTTGAATGGGCGAGATTCCGCCGCAATCGGACATATCGCGCTGGTTGCGCTCGAGCCAATCGAACATCGGCCCGCCTCTCCTGGTGAACATCGCGTACTCTTCTTCAGATTCGGCGACGTGCGTGGTGATCCGCCATCGGCGCCGGCGCGTGATCGCTCCGCATCGCCGCAGGAGTTCGGGTGGTGTCGAATACGGGGCGTGCGGCGAGAGAAAGGCGCGGTGGCGCCCGCGAGGGAGTGCGGCGATTGCGGCGAGGGCTTCGTCGAGGATCGCCCTGGGGGTGCGGCGGCTCTTGACGCCCGTCAATTCAATGAACGACGTGAGGCGCAAGGGAGTCGCCTGCCACATCTCCGGGAGGAGGTCAGGCGCGGACTCGACATCGCCAACGACGGTGGTGCCGGTTCGGATCAGCATTTGGGCGCCGTGCCACCAGGAACGCGCAAAGTCGTCACGATTCCATGCGCCTTTGAGTTCCGTGATGCGTTTGATCCAGTCGGTGAACGAGCGCGAAGGCGCCAATTGGCCCGCCATGTCGGTATAGTCGAGATGGCAGTGCGCGTTCACCAGACCGGGCAGCAGGGCCACTTCGCCCAAATCCGTCGGGGATCCCGCGCAGTGGGGTCGGAGGTCCTTCCACTGGCCCACGGCTTGAATACGCCCTCCGGAGACGACGACCGCGGCATTCGGGAGGCGCGGCTGGCGGATCGGCAGGACAACGCGCGCCCGCAAGACCTTCAAGGACTCGACGGCCATCCCGCTCCTCTCCCCCTCGCCTCGTCGCAGAGAATCCTCGATCCCTTGAACGCAGCTCAGAAACTCGATGTGTTTCCAACAAGTTTCAACGGTCAAGGAATCTAGAGTTCGGTGTCCTGGCGCTTGCGCTTCAGGCGTGCAGCATGGGTATGTTTGACGGTCTCGCGTTTGCCGCGCCGTTTGCGAATCTGCTGTTCGATCTTCTTAAAGACCATGTCAATCGCGGTGTAGAGATCGTTCTGGGAATCCTCGGCGAACAAATCCGGCCCACGGACACCCAGACGGACGGAGCAGCCAAACTGTTTTTTGGGGGCCTTGGTATGGTCGTGGTCGAGGGTGACCCGGGCATCGATCGCCCAGCGGTTGAAATGCTCGAGCTTGTCGAGTTTCTCGAGAATGTGTTCTTCGATGGCGCTGGTCAGCGTGACGTTATGCGTCGTCAGGATGAGCTTCATGGGCTTAAGGTGGCGCGCAATCCCGGCAAAATCCAGCGAAAGTAAACGGCAGCAGTTGCGGCAGGCAGGCCGTCTCTCGCGCGAGTGAACTTCGAACGGTTTACGACGCCTGCGACATCTTCGGGCTCTATTGTCGTCTCTCAGGCCCCGGTGTTCTCCCGCTCGTCGTCGGGCAAAGGCCGCCCGAGTGTCTCTGGCGCCCAGATCAGCGCGACGATTCCCAACAGATAGGAACAGGCCAGCGTCATCGCGGCCAGGCGAAATCCGGGGATCGCCGTCAGGCCGTCCAGCGCCCTGGCGAGCGGTCCCAGGACGAATGGCCCGAGGGCGGCGATGTAGCGCCCCACGTTGTAGCAAAAACTCATGCCGGTGGTCCGAAGCCGGGTCGGGAAGAGTTCCGGGAAATAGATGGCGTAGCCGCCGAAAGGCGCCAGGGTGCAAAACCCGAGAATTGGCCACAGATAGTAGATTTGGTGGGCCTGGTGAAAGGTGCCGAACACGAGGATCAGGCTCGCCCACGCAATTGTCAACCCGATCAGAAACGACAGTCGTCTTCCCAGGCGCGCCGCGATGGCGGTGAAAAACGTGATGCCCAGGAACGAGCCGACCTGTTGGAGGATGCCGCCGACGGACTTGAGGTGTGTTTTTCGGTCCTCGGTAATCGCACCCGCCAGGAGTTGGGCGAGCCGCTCCTTCTGATCGCCTGTGAGCGGGCTTGCCGCTGGATCAGTCGAGGTCGACCGGGTGTCGGCGGCGCCGATGCGCGAAAGCAGTTCGAGGTACTTGCGGTTTTCCTGCGCACTGAGCCCTGCCAACGCGGCGGAATGGGCTGCCGGGGTATCGGCCCGCAGAACAGCCTCGATCTTGGGCCGGGTCTCCGTCTCGACCGTCGTGATGGCCGAGTCGATCAGTTCGGGGCTGTAGAATCCCACGCCCCAGAGCCCGAGCACACCCGCCACCGCCAGACTGACACCGACGAGTGTGTTGCGCCGCCAGACCGGGATGCGGAAGAGTTCCTTGATGCTGCCAAACTGGCGGGACGACCCGCCCCGGGCCGCCGCCGCGCGCGCGGCCACCCACTTTTCGGGCTCCTTGAGTCGCAGGAAAACGACCACCGCCACCAAGCCCGGCAACGCCCCCAGGAAATAGAGCCCACGCCAGCCCCAGCCCAGTCTTTCGTCCGGCACAACCACGCCCAGGCTGACGGCTGCCAGGACGTTGCCTATGGCCGAGAGAGCCTGGAGCGATCCCAACGTGTGCGGGCGCGCCCTGTCGGGCATGACTTCCGCGACCAGGGCCGCGCCTACGGCGAACTCGCCGCCGACCCCTGCCCCGGCCAGGAAGCGAAAGAGGGCGAAGTACCCCCAGCTTTGAGACAGGCCACTGAGTCCGGTGCACGCGGCGTAGACCAGGATTGTCGTGGCCATCGTCTTGGCCCGGCCCCAGCGGTCTCCGAGCATTCCGAAGAACAGCCCGCCGGTGGCCCAACCGAGGATGAAGATCGAGGTGGCGTAGCCGCCGCGGGTGGTCTGGGTCAGGGTGTCGGCGTGGGGCAAAAGGTCGCGCATCGTGATCGAGCGCGAGAGTGTGAAGATTTGCTGGTCAAAGCAGTCGAAGAGCCAGCCGAAAGCGGCCAGGGCGAAGACATACCATTGATACCGGTTTGGGAGACGCCACCAAGGGGGACCGTCGTGGTTTGGGGGAGTCGCGGCGGCGTTCATCGCGGCGTCGGAGGCCGACCCGGATCAACCGCCGTCGGGCTGAAGCCGGCTTCTGGGGTGCGGCGCGGGTCCCATTGGTCGTGACTGGTCGTCATGACACCCGCCCGTAAAAACCTTCAATAATCTGTCGGAAGTTATTCTCCGCCACATTCACGATTCGCATCTCGCGCTTGGCGTTCTCGGCGGAGTCGCTGGCGTGGGCCGCGTTGATCATGATGTTGGATCCGAACTCCCGTCGGATGGATCCCGGCGGCGCCTTGGTGGGATCGGTTGGCCCGAGCACATCGCGGATCTTGGCGACGGCATTGACGCCCTCATAGACGAGGGCGATGCACTTCTCGGTGCCTGGCTGGGTCATTTGGGCCGGCTCACACTCGCTGGGGCTGCGTCCGGCCATGAAGCGGACGATGTTTTCGAACTGGTTCTCGCCCAGGAGCGGGCCGAGCAACTCCCCGAGTTGCTGCGATTCCGACGCGCCAATGGCGAATCCGAGTTCCTTCTCGAGCACTTCCTTCGCCCGCGTCGCCACAACACTCTTGAGCTTGGTCCGCAGAATCTCCCGGACCGGGCCGTAGAACTCCATCGCCTGGGCCGTGCTCATCCGGTGCACCTTGATCCCGACGATGAACAACCCTGTGCGCGAGAAGAAGTCGATCATGTTCCCCGGACGCCCCGTGGCGAACTTGAAGTTGTCCGGTTTCAGCAGGACAAGCGTCCGCTCCGACTGCTCGTCCGCTGCGTAGCTGATCACCTGATCGAGGACGCCCCCTTCGGTGTCCGAGTAGCGAGCCCAGAGCTTGAGCTTGGCGATCGCCTCGTCGAGCGAAGGAGCCGCCAGAACCGCGGGTTCGAAATAACGCACCTCGTCGTTGGCATCCAGGACCAGATCGCCGTAAGTGTCGCGGATCGTTTGCCCGCCGCGGCGGTGCGGGCTGAAGTTGCCCACAACGGTTCGGACCCTGCGGACGGCGTCTTCGCCCTGGAAGAGGAGCATCATGACACGCCTGCGGCGACCCGATTTGGGTTCCGGCGCGAAGTTTTCGATAACGTAGTCGCGGATCAACTCCTGCACGCGTCGATCCTGGCCATCCTGCGCCGAGACGATTGACTCACTGTACTTCTGAACCAGTTCTGCGCTGGGAGCGAACATGCGCGCCCCGACCAGCTCGACACCGGAGCGGGTGATCAACCGGGCGATGATGCCACCGGTCCGCGATTTGTGCAGGGAGTGAGGGGTAATGATGGCGTAAGCCAGTTGCTGGGGCATAAAACAGTGAATCTACAGTGTCGGTGGCGCACCTTCGGCCCCGCCGGTTCCACTCGGGGCGGTGTCGGGTACTGCTTCGGCCGCCGCGGGCGGGGCGGCCGCCTTGCCGCCCAGAATCTTGAACATGACCACCCCGCAGGTGGGACATTTGCCTTTGATCGCCTTTCGTCCGTTCTTCATCACTTCCTCGACCCCGTCGGCGATCTCCTTCTTAGCTTTGCATTTTACGCAGTAACCTTCGGCCATAGAAAGCTCCAGCAGCAATGCGTCACGCACTGCTGCTGTAACGGGATAGAGCTTAAAGGGCAGGAAACCAGAGCGTCAACTGCGAAAGCTCACACGACCGGACTCAGCGCCGCGAGGGATCGTGTGTATCTTGCTTTTAGGGAACGACTTATCCAGCGCAACAGGCCTCTAGCGAAGTCCGAGTGCCCGGTCCACCATCGGAGTGCAAATATGCGGGCCAGACGGGTCGGCTCCAAGAGGGTCTTGTCGCGATCACATTTCGCGGAGGGCAGTCTTGAGAATCTTGCCTGTTGCATTGCGCGGAAGCATTTCCAATTGAAAGACTTTCCGAGGCAGCTTGTAGTCTGCAAGCCGGTCCTTGAGAAAGTGGAACAGAGCCAGCTCGTCGATCACGACCCCGTCGTTCATCGACACAAACGCCACTGGATGTTCACCCTTGCGCGAATCGGGCTTACCAATCACTGCGGCCTCCCTCACCCCGGGATACTGGTAAATCACTTCCTCGATTTCACGCGGATAGACGTTTATCCCGTTGACCAAGAGCATGTCCTTCTTTCGGTCGGTGATGTACGTGTACCCATCCGAGTCCATGTAACCCACATCCCCCGTGTGCAACCAGCTTTCTCGGAGAGCGCTGTCGGTTTCCTCCGGTTTGCCCCAATACCCCAGCATGACGTTCCCGCCGCGCACGCAGACCTCGCCGGTCTCCCCGCGGGGCAACTCCTTGTTCTCCCCGTTCCGGATGCTGATCTCGACGCCGAGAATCGGGAGTCCGATCGATCCCGCCTTCTGGATGCCGCGGATGGGGTTCACCGACACGACCGGGCTGGCCTCACTCAGTCCGTAGCCTTCGACGAGCGGGATGGTGTGTTGGCGGGAAAACTCGCGCAGGACCTCGAGGGGGAGCGGCGCCGCCCCGCTGACGCAGAGTCGCAGCGGGAAGTCAGGCGGCAGGGGGATGTGTGCCAGAGCCCGGAAGAGTTGCGGGATGGCCGGAAGGACCGTGGCTCGATGCTGCATGATCTCGCGCACGATGTTCTTGGGCGGGTTGAGCGATTTGACCAGCACGATGGTCCCGCCCACGATCAACGGCAGCAGGACGCACACCATCAGCATGAAGCTGTGGAACATCGGCAGGACCAGCGCAAACCGATCCACCTCGACCGTCTCGAAGACGTGCCGGCAGCTCTCGACGTTGTGGAGCAGGTTCCCGTGCGAAAGCATCGCTCCTTTCGGATGCCCCGTCGTTCCCGACGTGTAAATGATCACCGCCAGATCCTGATCCTCCTGTCCGAGTCCGGGCAGTTCGACCGGATGCGCCGGCGCCGCTTCGAACGTCTCTGTCCGCAACAGCCCAAGGCCCGGACGCGCCGCCGTCAACCGTTCGAGCGTTTCTTCCATCCCCCCTTCAGTCACCAGCACATCAATGCCGCCATCCCTCAGAATGTAACCCACCTCGTTCGCCTTGAGAAAGTTGTTGATGGGGACGACAATGGCCCCGGCGCCGAGAATGCCGAAAAAAGCCGAGATAAACTCCGGACAGTTCCTCAACCACAAGCCGACCCTGTCCCCAGGCTTCACGCCCAACCGGGTCCGCAAATGGTGGGTGACCCAGGCGGATTGATCCGCAAAAGATCGGTAGCTTCGCTCGGCGTCGCCCCACAGAACCGCTGCTTTCGTCGCATTCCGCTCCGCCGACTGCAAAAAGGCCGTTGTCAGGTTCATTGGCTAGTGATTCCGAGCTGTTAGGCCGAGACTTAATGTTCTGCGGCCCCATCAGTCAAGTGAATGCTTCTCGATCGCTGGGCCGAACATCCGGCTTCCCTTTTCGTGCTCTTCGTCCCTTACTGAGGCGGTGATCGACACACCCGCAATGCTGACTGGTTTTGTCGCCCGACTCCGCGCGGCGGACTGGGTGGCCATGGACACGGAGGCTGACAGCCTTCACTCGTATCCGGAGAAAGTCTGTCTCATGCAATTCAGCATGCCCGGCGAGGATGCGCTTGTGGATCCCCTCAGCGGCATGGACCTGGCCCCTCTCTGGCAGGCCCTCGAGGGGCGAACGCTGCTTCTGCATGGCGCCGATTACGATCTGCGGATGCTCTATCGGGACTACCAGTTCATTCCGCACGCGGTTTTCGACACGATGCTGGCTGCGCGCGTGGCCGGCATGCGCGAGTTCGGGCTCAGCGCGCTCGTCGAGTCGCTCCTGGGAACCAAGCTCGACAAAGGCCCGCAAAAGGCGAACTGGTCTCGGCGCCCTCTCACGGACCGGATGATCGTGTACGCCCGCAACGACACGCGTTATCTGCACTCCTTGGCCACGCTTCTGGCCGATCGTTTGCGGGCGCTGGATCGGCTCGATTGGCACCGTCAAATGTGCGCGCAACTGGTCCACGATTGCACCCGGGCGACAGAGGGAGACCCTGACGGACTCTGGCGCATCCGCGGATCGAGCCGGCTCGAACCGAAGGCCTTGGGAATCCTCCGTGAGGTCTGGATGTGGCGGGACCGGGAGGCCCGAGCCGCCAATCAGCCCCCTTTCTTCATCCTGAACCACGATCACCTGCTCGCTCTGGCCGAACAGGCGGCTCGGGGCGAGAGTGTCGACGCCTTGATTCCCAAGCGTTTCTCCCTGCGGCGCCGGAGGGCCCTCTTCGAGGCGTTGGACCGGGGTGCGCGTTTGAGAAAGGCCAGCCGGCCCCTTCCGTTGCGCCCGCGCGGACACCGGTTGACCCATGCCCAGAGACTGCGCCTGGAACGACTCGAGGCCCGTCGCAACCGTCACGCCGCGACGTTGAATCTCGATCCGAGCCTGATCGCCAGCCGCTCGGACTTGGTGGCTCTGGCCAGCGGTTGCGAGCGGCAGGAACGCGCGCTTCTCCCGTGGCAGAAGCGTTTGCTCATCGAGCCGGACGATAGGCCGCTTTCGCCTGGGGCATCCACTGCTTGAGGTCGGCAATGCGCCGTTCGTCGAGCGGATGCGTGCGCAGAAACGCCGGCGTCTGGCTGCCCTGCCGGCGGTTGTACTCGGCAAACCGCTCCCAAAACGCGACTGCCGCCTCCGGATCATAGCCCGCCTTGGCCATGTAGATCAGACCGATCTGGTCAGCCTCGGATTCCTGCTTGCGGCTGTGCGGCAGGGTCTCGCCCACCTGCACTCCGATGCCGTAGAGCGAGCCGAACGCCGCCTGGTAGCGCGGGTCTTTGCCGCCCACGTAAGCGGACGCGACCTCGCCCAGGCCTTGTGTGATGATCGCCCGGCTCATCCGCTCGGCTCCATGATGGGCCGCCGCATGCGCCACCTCGTGCGCGATCACCGTTGCCAGGCCGGCCTCGTCCTTCGTAATCGGCAGGATGCCCGTGTAGACTCCGACCTTGCCGCCCGGCAGGCAGAAGGCATTGGCCTCCGGACTCTCGAACAGCACGAACTCCCATTCCGCTCCCGGGAGGTCCGCCACCGCCGCGATCCGGCGTCCGACTTTCTCGACCAAGGCCATCGCCGCGGCGTTTTTGCTCACCGGCGTCTCCTTTTTCATGTCCGAAAACGCCTGCAGACCCAACTGCATTTCCTGGGCGCTCCCGATCAGCACCAATTGCCTGCGCCCGGTTTCAGGCGCAGTCACGCACCCGGCAATCCAAAACACGGCACATCCCACAAGCAGCGCCCGCGGGCGCATCCATCGCATCGGTCTTTTCATCGGCCTGACGAAAGCACAAACGGGCAGCAGACTCAAGTCGCGTCCGCTTGACAAGGCCGATGGGGAGGTGCATATGTAGCGCCTCAGCCTACAAACCTCAAACCGACTGTGGCCACAACGCCGCTGCTGCCACTGAGCGATCTGATCAACAGCGAGTTCGTGCCAGTCGAGATTCTCTTCGACGCCGACGGCAGCTTCAGCCTGACCTACAACGGCAAGGTTCATTTCTCGAAGTTCTTCTTTCCCGGCTACGAGCCTTTGTCGGGGGCGCGGATTGGATTCGGCGCGCGCACCGGGGGTTTGAATGCCCACCACTGGATCGACGATCTGAGCATCGTGACCTATACCGATCCCAAACCCGGCATTGTCCGGCAACCGGAGAACCTGACCATGGTGGAGACGAGCGCCGCGAAATTCACGGTCACGCTGAACAATGGAGACGGCGCGACGGTTCAGTGGCTGCGCAATGGCACCGCCATTGGGGGCGCTACCGGGACGAGCTACACGTTGAGTCCGGTCTCGATGACCGATAACGGCGCGAAGTTCTCGGCGCGCGTCACTCTCGGGGCGAACATCGTCACTTCGGACGAAGCCACGCTGACCGTCGTCCGGATCGATCTCCCGGATGCGCCGGTCGTGTCGTACGACTTCAACGACGGCCTGGTGCCGGTGGAAGCCATGGTGTATGGCCTGGGCTTTGCCATCGACGGAAGCGAATGGGCGCCTTATGTCAGTCCAAACATGGGCGTCGGCAACTCGGGCGTCCTCCTGATCACCGAGAACATCAACAGCCAGAGCGGGGCTTTCATCATTCCGGACCCGCACGCCGCTGCCCCCGTCTATGGCGTGGCCGCCCGATTTGACGTGCTGATCGGCGGAGGGACCGAAGTGCCTGCGGATGGCATGAGCTTCAACTTCGCCAATGACCTTCCGTACGGGACCGCCGTCGGCAATGCCGAGGAAGGGCAAGGCTCGGGCCTGCGCGTCTGTTTCGACATCTACGACAACACCGACGGCAACCCGAACAATGGCGTCGGCGAAGCCCCCGCCATCACTCTCAAGTGGGGCGAGACGGTTGTGAGCGAGGTGAAGACCGCTTTGAGCGACATCACCACCGGCGACCAATACGCTGACGTCCTCGTGCGCCTGACGCCCGACGGCCTGTTCGATGTCGCCTGGAACGGCAAGGTGCTCATGTACCGGGTGCCGGTCCCCGGATTCGGCTCGATCACCGAGGGCCGGTTCGGTTTCTTTGCCCGCACCGGCGGACTCAACGCAAACCATTGGATCGACAACCTCCGCATCTACACCTACCTGTCCGCCCCGCTCCGCGTCAGCAAACAGCCGGTGGATCAGATGGTGCTCGTCGGCAAGACGGCTGCCTTCGATATCGAGGTAAACAACCCCACCGGCGCCACCTACCAGTGGTTCAAGAACGGCACAGCCGTCGCCGGCGCCACCTCGAACACCTACACCACCCCGGCCACCAGCGCCGCCGATGACGGCGCCAAGTTCAAAGTCGAGGTCAAGTTGGGCAACGAGACGGCGGTCAGCCAGGAAGCCACATTGACCGTCGTCGATTTGGCGCCGCCCAACGCCCCGCAGCTCTGTTACGATTTCAACGACGGCGCCGTTCCCCCCGGCGCGGACATCGGCGGAACCTACGTCGAGGGTTTCACCCCGGTCGCATTCGTGGACACGGTCGGCGGCCTCAACGACTCCGGCGTCCTCAAGCTGACGACCTCGGAGAACAGCCAGACGGGCGGATTCCGTTCGCCCCTGATCGAACAGGGCGCCCAGGTCCTCGAGTTCACGTTTGCCGCGGATGTCCTGGCTGGCAACGGCACTATGCCTCCCGCCGACGGCTTCAGCATCAACATCGCCAATGACCTTCCCATCATCGTGGCTGGTGAAGCCGAGAACGGCGGAGGCACGGGCATTTCAATCGCCTTCGACACGTACGACAACGGAGGTGGCGAAGCCCCTTCGATCGACGTGCGTTACCTGGGCCAGGTCGTGGCGGCGAAGTTGGTGCCTTTGGCTCTGGTGAATTCGGGCGATTATCTGACCGTTCTCCTCCGTGTCCGAGAGAACGGCCTGCTCGATCTGGCCGTGGGCGACTCGATCGTTTACCACAACCTGCAGGTGCCGGGATACGCCCCGATGAGCGGTCTCAGGCTGGCCCTCTATGCCCGCACTGGCGGCGCCAATGCCAGCTACTGGTTCGACAATGTCTGCCTCGGTTACACAATCCCAGCCAGCATCAGCATCACGGACGAACCGGCGGACGCGCTTGTCCTCGTCGGTCAAACTGCCACGTTCCAGGTCCTGGTGAGCAATCCGCAGGGCGTCACTTACCAGTGGCGGCGCAACGGCGTGGACATCCGGGGAGCGACCGGCTCCAGCTATACAACGCCGGCGTTGGGTCTGGCCGATGACGGGACAAGGTACTCCGTGGTCGTGACGGGTCCCAACACCGTGACCAGCCGCACTGCGGTGGCATGGGTCATGGCGAAGTTCGACGCGGGGGACAACCCGCTGATCAATCTCGACTTCAACGATTATTCCACCCCCGTCGGGAGCTCCGTTTTTGGAACCGCATTCATCACCGGCCCGGGCGGGGTGGACGACTCGGCCTTCCTGCAACTGACCGAGGCGGTGAACGACCAGAGCGGCGCGTTCCTGCTCGACACACCCGTGGGCGCCGCCCCCATCAAGGACTTCACCGCAACCTGGATGATGCGCGTCGGCGGCGGCACGGCGATCCCCGCCGACGGGTTCAGCTTTGTCCTGGGACCGGATGTGGTCGATGGGACGTTTGGCGAAGACGGCGCCGGGTCGGGCCTGATTGTCAGCTTCGACACGTACGACAATGGCGCGACCGAGGTGGCGCCCGAGATATCGATTGTCTACCGCAACAGCCAGGTCGCAACTCGGCCCTTCGACATCAGCGTGCTGCAAACAGGCGACGCCTTCGAGCAGATCGGCGTGCGCGTCAACCGCAACGGAACCCTCGACCTGTACTACGGCGACACTGCCGTCTATCGCGCCCTGCCGTTGCCCGGGTTCGCCCCCTTCGAGGCCGGCCGCTTTGGCTGGGGCGCACGCACGGGCGGACTAAACGACAACCACTGGATGGACGACGTCAGAATCGCCCTGAACACCCAACCGGATGTCGCCCCGCGGCTCACCGTGACACAGTCGGGCGCCAACGTTGTCATCACCTGGTCCGGCGGCGGCACGCTGCAGAGCGCCACTGCCCTGTCAGGGGCCTGGGCGGACGTTCCAGGCGCGGCCTCCAGCTACACGACGCCGGCGTCGGATGCGATGCGATTCTTCCGGGTTCGCCAATAAACGGCACTTGCGCGAATCTGTGCAGAACGTCCTTTGCATTCGAATCTGAAATCTCGAATCTCAGGACCGACGGAATGCTCCCGATTCCCTCGCCGGGCGCGGTTTTGCCACGACCCGGATATGAGATCACGCGCAGCCTTGTGAAATGTCCGGGCTCATGGGTCGTGAGGCATGCGCCCACGCCCTTCGGGTTCCGCCCGAACACGCGTTTACGGACTCCCTTACTTCGTCGAAGGAAACAGACCGTCGATCAGTGCAACGGTGCGATCGACCAACATCTGACCGCCTTCCGGGCCGATCTCGGTGCTCTGGATGACGGCGCTGTAGCCACCGCCCTGGACGGCCTTCTCCGTAGGCAAGTACGACCCGTTGCCAACCAGTTGGACCACCAGTGTCTGGAGGGCCTTGCTTCGTGCCTGGATGCGGATTCCGTAGTCGGTGAACAGCTCGAATTCGCAGGTGCAAATCGTCGCATCACCGATTCGTAGCACGTGCAACTCCACGTCTCGTTGGGGGTGTGGAGTGTTTTGTTGCCGCTCAAAACGCTCCACGACGTGTCGGTTCCAGGTCATGCGGGTCAAAACGTCGTCAGCCGACTTCGGGTCCGCTGCGATCTGTGCCGCGTACTTGTCTTGTTCTGCCTTGGAGAAAGCATATTCGTCCTGCGTCACCAGGCGCAGCGGCAGACTCAGAATGTCAACTTTGTGGATGAGCGGCGCGTCGGCATGCCGATCCTCCTTCACCGTGTTGTATGCCTCCTCGACGGCCACGACAATGCGCCTGGCAATCTCATCCAGACCGCTCAGGCCCCGCAGCCTGGTCATTCGTTCCTCAGCCGCGCCGCGGTACAGGGGTCTGGGCGACTGATCCCCTGCCGCGCCGATCACACCAAGCACCACCAACTCCGGGCCAAAGCGTTGCCGCAATTTCTCGCGCACAGGATGCCAGTAATCGGCATTGACCGAGGATCGGCCCTCGACCAACTGGGCCGTGCAGGGAACATGAACGATTGTCGCGCTGAGTTTGCCGGCCTCGTCCCAAAAGAAGAGCACGTTCAGATCGTGATCCTCCATCCCCTCCAGGTTTCTGAACTCAGGGACTCTGGTGTCTCCGTACATCCTAGCTGTTCCGTCACCGAAAGCGCCCGGCGTCGGGAGCCTTTGTGAATAGACGGTTCGCCGGTTGCAGGCGACCACCGCGTGGCTCAACCCCCACGTCACGCTTCCAGGGCGGCGCGTGTTCCATGCCTCGACGATCGCTCCGGAGACGCGCCCCACGAAGAACCGGACGTATTCCTCAGGTTGAAGGACACCGTCTTTCGGGATCGGATATAGGAATGAAGAACCCGGGGCATTGTCGAGGACTGGAGCCGTGTGAGTGTGAGTGGCATTCAGGAAGAGCTTTCGAGTGTCCACTTCAGGCAGTTGCCGGCGCACCTCCTGGCGGACCATCTTGAGCATCTCGTCCGGGATGCCGACCAGATCGCAGGAGACCATAATGGCGAGGTCCAGCGTGCGATCTTGTTCTCTGGATTCCAATGCCAGGACGTTGGCGGTCAACGGAGTCTCCGCGGTTGTCGCGATCCGCAGATTGAACTGGCCGCAGAGGGCCACGGGCAGTGTCGGGGTGATATCGACAGAAGCGGCTCCGATGTGCAATTCGGAGGCGCCTGCGTTTGTGGCCAAGGACGCGGCGATGATCAGGAGTCGAAGCGCTCCTAGCGCGACGTGCCTATGAGAGCCACGCGGTCCCGCGTGCGTCCCCTTTTCGGTCCCGAATCTTGGGAAGTTCATGGTCGGCACCGTAACCGACGGAACCGCCACTGCCAAGCTTAAGATCCCAGGCGCAAGCCCAGGCAGTGCATCTGGAGGTTGTCGGTGGGAATCGAGTATGCGCCGCGTGGGGCCTGCTTGCCGCGCCTGCCTGTGCCGTGCCCGACACGGCAGACAGGCCGCTGCGCTTTGCAGCGCAGGCAGGCAGGCGTCGCCCCTCCGGCAGTCTGCATCCGTTGTAGGCCCGGCACCATCACCGGGCGACAGAATACCGACAACTGTCAAATGCACCGAAGCCCAGACGGCAGCACGGATTGAGCCGCGGGGACACGGCGGAGAAAGACCAGCGCCGCCTGTCGCCCTGGCGGTCAACGGGACTCGAGCAGCGCCTCGATCAGGCCTTCGGACGCCCGGGGTTCCTCGAGCAGAGCGAACAGGGAGGGGCTCCAGGGATCGAGCGTGAAGGTCCAGCGGCTGAGGCAACCGAGATGGCGTTCGGCGCGCAGGTCGTAGACATGCAACGGGCCGGCTGAGCCGGTCAATTCGGCTGTGAGTTCGATCGGTTGTTCGAGCGCGTAGGTGCCGCCCGCCTGCTCGAGATTCTCGCTCATGTGGTAATCGATGTTGCGCTCGATGGCGACCAGCCGGACATCGCCGATCCTGAAGCGATGCACACGCGCCCGGGCCTCGACCGGCACTCTGATCGGGCCGCACCCGATCTGTTCATGCAGCCAGCGCCACAGGGCGGGATCGGGGACGCGCTTGAGCCGTTCCGCGGGGAACGCGGCCAGATCGAGGTCGAGGCCTCGAAGCGCCGACGCGTTGGCATGGCGGGCGGACGGTTTAGCATCGATCGTTCCGGGAAAGAGCCCGTCGAGCCGATGGGAGGCCAGGAGCCGCCCGTGTTGGTCGAAGAGGCCGGGCGCGCCCGAGCACAACACCGTGCGGCGCAGGGCCGGGCGCGCGCGCGGCGGCTGTTCGTGGACGAGGCGGCGGACGGCCTCGATCTCGGGATCGGACATGGCCCACGACTGGGGAAGGACGAGGGTGCAGTCGGTTGCCGGGTCGGGTTCGAATCGTCCGAGCCGATCGGCGGCGATGAACTGGGGGCTCCAGCCAAGGTCTTGCAGAGCCTTGAGCCACGCGTTGCGGACTTTGGCCTGTCGGTTGTGACTGGCCTCGAAACTCGAGAACCGCCGGTGCCAGGTCGAGCCGTCCACTGTCGATTCGAGCAGCCAGTTGACCTGGATGCTGGGCTGAGAGTAATGGATGTAGATCGGGTCCCGCTCGCGCTCGGCCTCGAGAAACAACCGAGCCAAAGAAGACCGCATTTCCCGGAGCACAGGGGCCAGGGCCAGGGCCTTGGGCGTGAGCGGATACTCTCCGCGGTCCCAATCGATGCAATCTTCGCTCCACCAGATGATGCATCCGCGGTCCCCTTCGAGGAGCAGATGCCAGAGGCGCCGGCGAGCCGGGTTGGTCTCCTTCTCGAAAACCGTCGCCAGGATCGGGCGGCCCGGCATGAACGAACCGAAGATCTCGCGCGCGTTGCCGATGTCGTAGGGCTCGACCCAATCGAGCGCGCGGGCCAGGCGCGCGAGGTCATAGCCGCCGAAGGCATGGGGCATCTGAGTGCCTTCGATGCCGACGGGCGTCTCCGGATCAATGGCGCGCACCGCCCGGCGTAGAGCGTCGAGCGTCCGTTCGAGGCAGAGGTCCATGTAGGTGCGGAAGTCGCACCAAGGCGCCAGATTCCAGCGGACGGGTTCCTTGAGGAACGCGAGGGTTCGGACATCCAGGCGCTGCAGGGCCTGCCAATCCGGACTGCCGCGTGGCGAGGCCTCTCCGCTTCCCATGCGATGCTTGATCTGGTCGGTGGTAAAGGGCCGCACGTCATCCCAGGCGGCGAACGACGTTGCCCAGGCGCGGTTGAGAGCATCGAGGTCGCGGTACTGTGTCCTGAGCCAGACGCGAAAGCCGGCCAGGGCTGCCGGGGCGAAGTCGTAATCGAACGGATTCGCCGAGACGGTCACCGAGAGTTCGTCGCGGATGTCGTAGGCGAGAGGCGCATTTGGGCCGTGCCGCCGGGCCGCCGCACGCATCTGGTCGCGCGCCCACTCGAGCCACTCCGGATCGTCGAGACAGTAATCGCGGACGAACGCGGTCTCAGGTCGCCCGTTCTTTGCCCAAGCGGTGACGTGTTTGTCCCAGTCCGTCACACTTGAGTTCCATTTCAGGCAGAGGCCGCGGTTGACGATGTTCTCGACGTAGTAGGGGAACTGTCGATCGAGGCAAGCCTGCGCCGCGGCGTCCGTGCCGTAGGCCATGACGGTGTCGATGCCCATCTCGCGCAGCCGATCGAGGAACAGATGCGCTTTGTCGGGCTGCGCCCAGGCGCGGTTGCCAACCCACATGATGACACGGTAATCGGTCCACGGACGCAGCGCGCCCTCACCGGGGGATGCGGACGGCTGGGAGCTGGCGAGCCGAGCCAACCCCAGGAGGCATAGTGCAGCGCAGGGAATTCGCACGCGCCGAGCGTGCCGCCGCGGCGGCGTCGAGTCAACCCGCTCGGCCGGACTCGGAGGGCCGAGTTCCAAGAGGCCCTGGTCGGTGACGGTGATTGTCTCGAGACGGTGCCCCTCCTGCGACTGCGGGATCGGCCCTGCGGCATTTGGTTGCGGCTTTGCCGCGCTAAGGGTCTGTGCTGGGCTTCCAAAGCGGCGCCTCGGAGCCGGCGAGATCGGCGATCACGCGGGCTCGCGGGTCGTCATAAGGCGCCGCGGACATCAGGGCCTCGATGCGGAGGGTGGCCGGCTGCGCGTCGAACGGATTGGAGTCCTGCCACTCGAGCGACCACGGCGCGTCGGGCGCGGCAATGTGGGCAGGGGAACGGGCGCGGCGAAAGCGGGGTGATAAAGTGACAGGTTCTTTATTTCTGATTCAGGGCGGAACACAGATTGACGCCGAGATGGATAAAGACAAGGTGACAGGTTCTTTATCTGGAAGGCATGCACGCCGCGCTGTCCAGTGCTCTTTGGGCCTCATCTCCTCCGTGCAGCGCGGGGTGCCGTCTTTGGGCGAACAGGGCTAAAGCCGCGAAACGGACGCCAACGACAGCCAGGGAACTGGCGGCGCTGAAGGATGTCCATGGGGAGCGTTGACATTCAACGATTTAATGCGCCTTGCCCACAGAAACCTGAAACGTTCAAACGCCCAATTCTCGACTCTCGACTCTCGACTCTCAACGCCTCAGGTCACGGGTAGCCACCTATTCCTAGTCGCCTGTCGGACTTAGATCGAGAAGCAAGTGAGGGTGATGGTGGTAGGAGTCGTGGTAGCTGAGATCACGAGCCCA
>MWFF01000065.1 GCA_002071485.1 Verrucomicrobia bacterium ADurb.Bin006
AACCACCGAGAAATCAGCCCAGGAAATCACGCAAAAATCCTTAACGGCGTTTGGGGGAGGCACCGTCAAATCCTTCGGAAAACCAAGGGGTCAGGACTGATTTTCACCCCGCATGGGATGCCAGTGAACCGAAAAAGCCGTTGAGGCTCTGATCGTCGAACAGGTTGGCGACCGCCACGCCGTTGAGCCAGGTGCGAATCGATGGGCCCACACACTGGATTTCAAGCGCATTCCAGTCGCCCGGCTTGTTCGTCGCGCGCGCGGCGGCCAGCGTCTCGTCCGCGGTGGTGTCCATCCAGATGATGCCGTGCTGATGTCCGCGCCGGCCTTCATCATAGATGCGGGCGGTGTCCCCTTTGGGGTTGGGATCCATCTCCGCCTGATATCCATAAACCCGTTGGCGCCCTTCCCCTTCCGGACGAGCCGCGGACCGAAACTGCACGCCTGAGTTGCCGGGAACATCGAACTTGAATTCGAGCTTCAGGATGAAGTTGCCGAACTCCTTCTCGCTGCACAGGAAGGTGTTCATCCGGCTCGGGAGACACTCTCCGACGATCGTGCCGTTGTCCACCCTGTAGGCCGCGTCCCCGCCGCGCTTCACCCAGCCGTCGAGCGTCTGTCCGTCAAAGAGCGGAACAAACCCCTCCTCGGGCCCCTGCGCCAGGATCGAGGCCGTCCCCAGGACAGCCAGAAGCGCGCTTCCCCATGCAATGCCACGAGCTGCTACTCTCTTGTGAGTCGTTGTGTCGATTGATTTCATGATGCAATGAGGATGTACGTCTCTTCGGGTGAACTGTCGATGGAAAAGCGGGAAGATGTGATGTTTGACCTGGCGGCTCGCCTGTCGCACTCTGACGACATGGGAAACACGTTTGGCCACCTGTTCCGTATCACGACATGGGGCGAGTCCCACGGCGGCGGTGTGGGCGTGGTGATCGACGGCTGCCCGCCGCGACTCGCGTTGAGCGAGGCCGACATCCAGCCCGATCTCGATCGGCGCCGCCCGGGGCAATCGCGGATCGTGACGCCGCGCAAGGAGAGCGACTCCGTTCAAATTCTCTCCGGCACCTTCGAGGGGAAGACTCTCGGGACCCCCATCTCGATGTGGGTGACAAACGAGGACGCGCGCCCCGAGGCCTACGGCGAAATGGCCACGAAGTTCCGTCCCTCCCACGCGGACTACACCTACCAGGCCAAGTATGGAATACGCAACTGGCAGGGCGGAGGACGCACCAGCGCGCGCGAGACCGTCGGGCGCGTGGCCGCCGGAGCGGTGGCCAAGAAAGTCCTGCGCGAGCAATTCGGTGTCGAGCTTCTCGCTTACGTGAAGCAGGTCCACCGTTTGGTGGCCAATGCAGACCCGGAGCGCGTCACCGCCGCGGATGTCGAATCCAACATCGTTCGCTGCCCGGATTCCGTGGTGGCCGAGGAGATGATCCGCCTGATCGAGAAGACGCGGCAGGAGGGCAACACGGTGGGCGGAATTGTCGAGGGCGTCGCGCGCGGAGTGCCGCCGGGATGGGGCGAGCCGGTGTTTGATCGGCTCGAGGCCGATCTGGCCAAAGCGATGCTGAGTCTGCCCGCAACCAAGGGATTCGAGATCGGCTCAGGATTCGGCTGTGTCTTGATGACGGGGCGCGAGCACAACGACCCGTTCAGGATGCGGGATGGCAGGGTGAGGACGGTGACGAACCGGTCGGGCGGCGTGCAAGGGGGCATCTCGAACGGGGAGATGATCTACTTCCGGGTGGCGTTCAAGCCTGTGGCGACGGTGATGCACGAGCAGGATACGGTGGATGTGCACTATCAGAACACGACGCTTAAGGGACGGGGGCGCCACGATGCGTGCGTCCTGCCTCGGGCTGTGCCGCTCGTCGAGGCGATGACGGCGCTTGTGCTGGTCGACCATGCCCTGCGGCATCGTGCGCAGTGCGCCGGCTCGTAACGACATGGGGTCACATCGTCCTGCTTGGGAAAGGAAGAAGGGGTCCCGAAAAACAGGAATGTTGACTGCATGATCGCATCTTCGGGGCGTGCTGGGTTCCCGTCCTGGAGGCACAACGCACTTCGGCATTCGTTTATCACCTACCGCGTTGCGGTAACACAGGATGTTTCCAAGACCGCGATCGAGGCTGGAAACAGCCCGAAAACGGTCTTCTCGAACTATCGCGCACTGGCGACAGCGAAGGAAGCGACCGTGTGGTTCTCGATCATGCCGGATGAGCGAGCCGTGGCCTGTCATCGAGGATGGTCCGGGCGTGCATCTCGTCTACCACTCACGAAAAGGGGTTCTCACAATCGATAATCAAGACTCCAATCGGTCGCTGGCCGTTGCGATCGAGCTGCGCCTGGCGACCTTCCGATTCAGGCCAATGGTATGTCCGCGAAGACTCGAGGCTCTGGGACAACGCGAAGTGACTCGGGCCAGGCCATGGATCGAGGCGATTCGGACCATCAGTCAGGGCCTCGCGCAGCTCGGCCCCCGAGCGTTCATGGCCGGCGCACGGACGGCGAGGCCGCCGTTGGCCGATCACCGGGATTCTTCCCAGGTCTCGTACTGACGGACGATCTCCGCATCGTTGGGTGAGGTGAGGATGACCAGACGCGCCCGCGCTCGAGCCGTTTCGCCCGCCTTGAGGTCGCGTCCGAAAAGTGAAAGGTAGGTCGAGTAATGTCCCTCGCTCTCGTGCGGCGTCGCGATCGCAAAGCAGTCGGTCGGCGCGGCCATCAGAATGGCGGTGAGGCCTGTGACCGGGGCGCGTCGAACGGTCAGCGGCTTGGCCAGCGGCGGACGAATCACCCAGGCGACCGGATGCGGTTCGAGCTGCCAGCGTCCATCCCGGATCACCCCGACCGCGGCGTCGTCGCGCGGGAAGACCTGCCAATCGCCCGCGGGCTTATCGGCAGCGACGAAGCGCATCTGGCCAGGTCCAGCGGCATCTCGGGCGCAGACGATCGAGTTGGTGAAGGGCGCGCTGAAGTAGGAAGCCAGAAACGATTCGAAGGCTTCGAGGTCACTGACTGCGCGGACCGCGGTCTCGAGATCGAGTGTGGCCGGGCCGGCCCAGCGATAGAGGGCCTGCATCTCGATGGGACGTTCCGGCGTGGCCGGAAACACGACCTCGACTGCGCCGTCGGGGCGCAGCATGGCGCTGCTGGGCCAATCCCAGGCACCGCCTCCATGGCGTTTGCCCCGGGTGAACACGCGGTAATGACTGAACAGACCGTTGCTGCTGTCCAGGCGCGTGGCAGTCGGGATGTGAACGACGGAGGAAAGCCCGAGCGATTGTCCGCCCGCGCGCAAGCGTCCGCGCAAGACACCGGTGTCGAACTCGAATCCGCCGTCGCCGGCGGGTTTGAAGGCTTGGGCTCCTTGGCTGGCGACGGTGCAGAGCGCGGCCAGCAGACAGGCGGTTGCGGGCACGAACGTTGTCATTGGATGGAGAGTGTGCTTCGCGCCAATCGAAAGCCAAGCGCCGATTCGAGACGAGGCTTGGGCTGCCCAATCCGTGAGCCATCAAGTCGCGGGGCCTAGACGCTCGCCCGCATGTTGCGGGGTGCTATTTGTCAACTATTTAGATGCGACCCCATTGACCTCTTTGGATCGCCATGCCCGCTCGCGTCGCTTCGCCTCCTGCCGCAACAGGGCCTCGGCTGACCAGCCGCGATCCTGGCAGAGAGCGGCGAGTTCGAACAACGCCTTGGCAACCTGGGCCGGCGTGCGGCCGTCCTTCCGGGGAGCAGACCCCGCACGGGGTGGAGAGACGCGGAGGGGTTCCGCGACTTTCGCTTTGAGCGCCTTCTTCCACAGCTTTTGCGCGCGCATGAGGGCGGGAAGGTGGCGAGGGATGCCGTCCATAGCCGAGGCGCGTTCGTTCTTTGTGCCGCGTTTTTCGCCCCGTTTGAGGCGATCCCATTGGGCCCAGACGGCGGCGGCGGTGTTTGCCTTGGCGGTGCCGAAGACGTGCGGATGGCGATAAACCAGTTTGGAGACGAGTCTTTGGGCGACAGTGGTGAAGTCGAAGGCGCCGCGTTCGCGGCCCAGTTGACAATGGAAAACGACCTGCAGCAGCAGATCGCCCAGTTCCTCTTCGAGTTCCTGGTCGTCGCCGGCCTCGATCGCATCGATCATCTCGTAGACCTCCTCGACGGCATGATAGCGGAGGGAATGGTGGCTTTGCTCGCGGTCCCAGGGGCAACCGTCGGGGGCGCGCAAGCGCGCCATGATGGTCAGCAACTGGTCAATCGGTTTGGGCATAGGCGGGGCGGCACTAAAGGACAACCAGGTTGTCGCGGTGCACCAGCACGGTGCGGGGTAGGTCCTTGGCGCGGACCTGGTCGGCGGCGAATTCGGGGATGCCACGGGCGAATTCGGTGCCTTCCACGTCGCAGATGCGCACCACGTCGCCGGCGCGGAACTCGCCTTCGCAGCGGATCACCCCCGGCAACAGGAGGCTCTTGTTGGCCTCGCGCACGGCCTGGCGGGCACCATCGTCCACGACCAGAGTTCCCCGCGGGTGATGGAAGAAGGCGATCCAGCGTTTGCGGCCCTGAAGCTTGCGTTCGCGCGGAACGAACATCGTGCCTTCGGCCTCGCCATCGAGAATTCTGGCCAGCACGCCGCGGCGTCGACCGCTGGCGATTACCAGCGGAATGCCCGAACGCGTCACAATGCGTCCGGCATCGATCTTGGTGGTCATTCCGCCCACGGCGGTCGCGCTCAGGGTCCCGTGCCCGAGGCGGACGATCGCGTCGTCGATCTTCTCGACTGTGGGCAGGAGGCGGGCGTCAGGTTGTCCGTAGTTCTGGATCAGGCCGTCGACGGACGTGAGGATGACGAGGAGATCGGCCGGGAGCAGGCAAGCGACCAGTGCCGAGAGCCGATCGTTGTCGCCGAACTTGAGTTCCGTGACCGAGACGGCGTCGTTTTCGTTGATAATCGGGATGACGCCGCGTTGCAGGAGGGTGACGAGCGTGTTTCGTGCGTTGAGGTGACGGTCGTGGTGTTCGAGGTCTTCGTGGGTGAGCAGCACCTGGGCCACGTGCAGCCCGTGACGGGCGAATAGCTTTTCGTAGCTGGCCATCAGGCGCGACTGGCCCACCGCGGCGCAGGCCTGCAATTCGGCCAGATTGGTGGGGCGCTTGTCGAAGCTCAGCACCCCCATGCCCGCGCCGACCGCCCCCGAACTGACCAATACCAACTCGCGGCCGGCTTCCCGCTGCTCGGCCACCTGGGCCGCCAGTTGCTCCATTTGCCCGAGGTCGGGCTGCTTGCGGCTGTCCGTCAGGATGCCGGTTCCCAGCTTCACGACCACGCGACTAATGTTGTCTTGAGGCATCTTGCGTCGCACGAAAACTGAGTAACAAACCGCCGTTCGGGTGTCGAGGGACGAAAACGAATGGGCACCGCGGAGTTCACGGTGTGTGTGCGATGCCGAGAGAACCGCGAAATCGCGAAACACGCGAAAGGGTGGCAAACACTAATCCTCGCCTCCAAGGGCGCTACGAGCGCATCGGCGTGATGGCAGACAGCGCTTCGTCTGGGAAGCCCTCTGTTCGGTCCTGGCTGTGTCGGATCGTGCCTGCGTTTCCTCAACAGAGGTTCACAAGTCCACCCGAAGCCGATAGAACTTTCCCGAGGCATCCGGCGATTCGAGGGTATACGCCGAGGTCCCGTCACTCAGGATCGGCCCGGGCAGATTGAACCAAGGGCTCGATTGCGCAAGATCAGCCGCGACTTCGAGGGTTGCCCGGCTTGTTCTGGCCGGCCAGGACACCTTGACCGATTGTGGGGCCGAGCGCTCGATCATGACCCGCGCAATGGCGGGATAGAGGAGGTTGACCGTGGTCGAGCCTGAGACCTGCAGAATCAGACGCCCGTCGACTGCCAGGAATTGATGCGGGCTGCCCAGGCCGACCGGTTGTCCGTTGATCTCGAGGGCGGGGGCGCGTGTCAGGCCGTTGATCAGGACCGAGCAGGATCGCGCGGACCATGTGTTGACCGTGAACCGGACCCCGTCGGTCCTCTCCTCGATCGCCGTGATCTCGCCGGGGGCGTGCACCAGGAGACCGTGGCGGTTGAACGCAGCAAACGTGTAGAGCGGCTGTTCATCGAGCAGACGGACGGCGGATGCCAGCACGGTGGCGGGGTTGATCGCGGGGCCGTTGCGGGTCTGGGAACGCAGGTTGTAGCTGTCGGGCAGGAGACCGCGAAAGTCGGGGTCGTCGATCGGATAGCAATGCTGAATGCCGGCCGCGGCGATGCCGTCGGCGATTCGCTTCCAGGGGCCGCCCGGATCGTGGCGGGCGAAACGGTAGAGGGCGTCGGCATAAACCAGGCCGCACCATTGCACGGGCAGACCAATCCAGTTGGGCGCAACCCAGGCCGTCGCTCCGAGCACGGGGATCGTGCCATAGACGCCGACAGGGTTGGACGTGGGCGGAGTGAGATAGACAAAGGGCACGCCTGTCCAGGCCCAATAGCGCGCCTGTTCGAGGAAGTCCGGATCGCGGGTGAGTTCGAACCCGATCGTGTAGACGCGGACGAGATGGGCCGAGGCCAGGATGTCGGGCGTGTGCAGAGGTATCTCCCAGGTCTGTGCCCCGCGCGGAACTGTGTTGCGGAACTTGTCGAGGGCACGCAGGTGGCGCAGGCCCAGGGTGCGCAGGACGGGATTGCCGGAGAAGAGGGCGTCGGCGAGCAGTGACTCGAGGACGGCGGCGGTAAGGCCGTTGGCGTCGGGCGCCCAGTGAGTCCGGCCATAGTCCAATCCGTTGGCCGGTTTCTGGTAATGGACCGAACCATCGGGCTGAAACCGGCCAAGCAGGGCGTTTCCGTGCGCCTGGGCCGCCACAGCGTTGTCGGAGACGGCGCCATAGATCAGGGCCGGGAGCGGGTAGGTGACATGGCCGACTTGGGCGCTGTTGTAGTTGGCGGGCGACACGAGCGCCAGGGCGGCTTGCGCACCGGTCCGAAGGCGCGCGGCCAGTTCCGTATCGCCCACTTTCAGAGCAAGCCAATCCATATAAAGGGCGGCATCGGCGCTTGGTCCTGACGAGAAGCCCGGAGCGGCATGGCGATAGCGGTTGCCATCGCGGATTTGCGAGTCAAGCCAGCCCCGTGCGGCGAGAGCGAAGAAGCTGCCCGTGCTCATCCCGATCTCGGGCACGGGCGGGAGCCCGAAGAGGCGGACGTACTGCTGCACGGCGGGGACAACGGCCCCCCCGCGCCCGCCGAGGAGAAGAGCGCTGACCGTGACACTGCGGTTGGCGGCGAGCGTGACCGTGTCGTAAGGGAGCAGGCTGCTTTCCTCGCGGTTGACACCGTCGGAGCCAGGGAAGAGCAGGCCCATGAGATGCGATTGGCTGCCGAAGAAGCGGTCGGGTGAGTCGAAAACCGCGCAGGTGTTGGGTTGGTCTCGGTTCCATGCCAATCCTACGTAGCGTTCCTGCGCGGCGAGAGCCATGAGAGGAAACGTCAGTTTCAGGATGTCGGGCACCTGGCGATCCGAGGCGGGCGGATTGAGGTCCGCCGTCGAACTGCTCGGTTCGTTGTCGAGGTACTCGACACCCGCCAGAAGGGCCTGAATCTTGTTTGTGCCGAAATCGCCCAGACCGGCCAGCAGTGTGAAGACAGGCAGGTAAAGCACCGCCCGATCCTGGTCCACACTGACGCGGGTCGAGGCGCCCAGCGCTCCGGCCTGGTTCAGCGTGAACGCCTGCTCGATCTGCCATCTGGCGCCGTCCGGATCCGTGCAGACAGCTCTTGCGCGAATCGCGCCGCCAATCGTCCTGTCGGCCAGCAGGCTCAGCGGTTGGTGCTCGATCGTGACGACAGCGTCGGCGCCATATCCGTACGGGAACCAGCGTACCTGGTTGTTGTGCACGTAGCCGATCAAGGCCCGATTGTTGCCGCATGCCAGCCGTTGGCCGGCAACGTGGACCTCGAATTCACCCAAACCACCTCGGCCATGAATCAGTTTGAGGTCGCCCGATTCCAGCGTCACGGCATCGGGACCGAGGGTGGGTGGGGCAGGCGAAGGCCAGATCGGCGGGTGGAATGCCACGCGCGGCTCGAAGCGGAGTCGGTTGAGCACGCATGTGCCGCTGGTGCCGGGCGGGTCGAAACGCAGGCGGTAACTCGGCCCCAGGGCGGGCAGCCGGACTTTCGCGTCGTGCCACTGGCCGCCTCCCGGAACGGCGAACCGGATCGAGTTCTCTTCAGTCGCATGGGTGTTGAAGTAGAAAATCTGCGCCATGCCGCCCTGATCGGACTTGAGGCGGATGTGAAGCCAGAGCGGGGTATCAGGGGGGTAATCGCGGACCGGACCGCTCGAATAGGGATCGCTTCCCGTAATGGACAGCACCATTCCCTCGGCGCTGCCTGTGATGGGCCCGAGGTCGTGAGTTGGCTGCCATCCCTGCCGGTCGGCGGCCTTCGTGAAGTCCCACGACGGCAGCGAGGCGGGATGGGCGCTCGACGTCGACGCGAGGACAAGTGAGGCAATGAGGGATTTGAGGGCTTGGCGCATTGGGCGCGAGGGCAAACCGGTTCAGGCGCTCTTGCCGACTGAGAAGGCTTTGGCGACGATCCCGCCGATTCCGTAGTAGGCCTGAGTGTCAGGGGCAAACACAAGCGGCTTGACCTTCAGGATGTCCGCGTTGCCGTCGTTGGTCATGGCCGTCTCATCGACTTTGACGTCGACGACCTCGCCCACGAACTGCGTGTGCAGACCCAACTCGATCGTGTGGGCCAGCCTGCACTCGAGGACCATCGGGAACTCCCCAACATAAGGGGCGTCCACCAGGTCGCTTCGCACCGGAGTGAGCTTCACATCGGCGAACTTGTCGACTTCGCGCCCGGAGACCAATCCGACGCGATCGACGGCCTGGACATGGGCTTCGGACGGGATACCGATTGTAAAGGCTCTGCGCGCGATGATGTTGCCGTGGCTGTAGGTGGCCTTGCGCAACGACACGGCCACACACGGCGGTTTCGAGCAGCAAATGCCTCCCCAGGCAGCGGTCATGACGTTGGGCTTGCCGCGGGGATCGTAGGTTCCCACGATGAACACCGGCGTTGGATACAGCAGTGTCTTGGGTCCGAGAGACTTCTTCATAGAACGAGCCTGTTCAGTTAGTGTCCGCCCGAAGCCCCCACACCGTGCAGGGCCTCCGCACGGCTGAGCCTGGGCCACGCATAGCCGTAAATGCCAATGAGCAGAAAGCAAATCATCGGCACCACAAAGGCGCGCGACATGTCATAGTGATCGGCCACAGCCCCCATCCACTTGGGCAGGACCGCGCCGCCCATAATGCCCATGACGATAAAGGCCGACGCGCGCTTTGCCCGGGCGCCCAATCCATAGATGCCCAGGGCGAAGATGGTGGGGAACATGATGGACATGAAGAAGTAGCTGAGAAAGACCGAGATCACGGAGATCCAGCCCAGCTTGAAGAAGACCAGCAGGCAGGCCCCCACGTTCAGCACGCCATAAAGCCCCACCACGCGGTGCGCGGAGTATTTGCGCAGCAACGCCGCCCCTGTAATCCGTCCGATCAGGAAACAAATGAACCCAAACGACGCCAGATTGGCCGCGCCCTGGTTGCTCACCCCGAGGATGCCGTCCCGATAACCCAGCACCTCCGGATACGCGTCGGCCAGGAGCATTCGGTTGCACCGCGCGGAACTGGAAGCGGGCGCATCGGGCGCGAGCAGTTGTTTCGTCTTCTCGGACAGGGCAATGCCGGCGAAGCGTTCCGGGGTGTAGAGCTTCTGTTTCAGAACGAGGCTGTTGAGATCCTGCGTGAGGGCCACGCGAAACGCCGTCGCTGTGGCCGTGCCTTCCTGGAACTGGCTCAGGGTGCGGGCCGTCGCTGGCGAGAGGTTCGTGGCCATCAAGGCGGAGATCGGATCGGCCTTCTGGCTGATCTTGTTCGCCAGAGCGCGAAGGTCTTTGAAATCCGATCGGGTGAACGCGGTGCGCACCTCGATCCACTTGCTGGCGCCAGACTTCAGCCAGGCGGAGGGCAAAGGCGGCGGCTCGGACACCATGTAGTTGATGAGGAAGCTGAAGATGCCGGCCTGGGCGGCGACGTAGAGGAACTGGGCAAGCGTGGCGCCCGAGAAGTGCTCGTGCGCCCAGATGCTGTGGTGCGAGAGGCGCTTGACGGTCCGCGTGAGGGCGATCGCGGCGATGATCACGGCGATCCCGCCTACCCACAGCAGAACGATGCCCAGGGCGTTTTCGGGATGGATGGTCACGCTGGACGGGTGCGGAAAGATCGAGGCCAATCCGACAAGGTGGGGGCCAATGCCAATCGAGTTGAGGATCAGCCAGAGAATCATGCCGAAGATGCCGATCAACACGCACACATTGGCCAGCAGCAAGCCATAGGCGCGCCCGAAATGGACGGTGCGCTCTGGTTGGGCGGGAGCGGCACTCGAGTTGTCGGAGTCGTCCATCCGGTAATCGTCCTCGGCCTTGATGTCGGGAACGGGAGCGAAGAAAAAGACCACGGCGAGCACCAGGACCACCACCGCCACGCCGGCGTAGGGAATCCAGAGCGTCTCAGCCCCGGTGCTTCGGCCGGACGCATCCTTCGCGTAAAAGAACATCCCGCCGGCAATCGGGCCGAGAATCCAGCCGATGCCATTGCAGGATTGGGCGAGGTTGATGCGCGTGGCGGCGTATCGGGGCGGTCCCAGCACGGTGGTGTAGGGATTGGCGACCGTCTCGAGGAACGTCAGGCCCGACGCGATCACGCACACCCCGGTCAGGAACGCCCAGAATTGGGCGATGTGCGTCGCCGGGATGAACCAGAATCCGCCTGCCGCGACCAGGAGCAGACCCGCGATGATGCCGCCTTTGTATCCCAGCTTGATCGCCAGCCATCCGGCGGGCAGCGACATCAGGAAGTACCCCAGGTAGTGGGCGAACTGGACCCAAGCCGACTGCGAGAGGCTCAGATGGAGTTCCTCCTGGAAATGCTTGTCCATCACGTCGATCATCCCGTTGCAGAATCCCCAGAGAAGAAACAGGGAACTGACCAGAACGAATGTGAACAGAACATTCTTCCCGTCGCGTGTGACGAACATGCTCTTTTTGTCAGTGTCAGTGCTCATAGATTAGGCGCAGTGGTCTGGGGCCGCGCAGACGTCGAGGTTGCCACGGACCGCCACGGCGCGTCCCGAACCGGCTCAGATTCTCATCTTCCTGCATAGTGGCCGGACCGTCCGTTCGCTTGCGGCTGTCCGAGTGCAATCGTGGAAACGCTCGAAGTTGACGGAGTCAGACTCGATCTCGGTACGTTTTCTCCTCGGCAATAACTACCGGGCCTTGAGTCCGTTCTTGATGTCGGCGATGGAGACGCCCAATGCTGCCCGGGCCACCGTATCGAGCGCCGATTCGTCGCCGCTCAGATGGATGGTGCGGTGGACGTGCGTGAGGCTCTTGCCCGGACGCAGCGCGGCGGCTGGCGACGAGGACTCGAGCTCGTAGAACGGGCCCATGGGTTTGGCGCCCGGCGCGGGCGGGCCGTCGTTGTAGCTGTTGGCCGCATCGCCGCCGTAGGGATTGTCCTGCAGTTTCCAGAGCGAGTTGACATAGTCGGTGACTCCCTCGGGCTGGCTGAATTGCACCACGGTGAGAACCCGGTTGTCCGCGTCATAGCTCCCCAGCACAGCCTTGCTCCGCATCGGGCTGATCCCGATCTTGCTCCGGTAATTGCCGTCGCCGCTCAGGTAGATGACATCCTCCCTCACCACCAGCCGCTCCGGCGGAATGGCGCCGAAGTAATCGGAGGTCACCTTGACCCCGAGTTTGGATTCCGGCCCGGGCACGATGGGAACCACGATGGTGGTCGAGGGCGAGGGGGTGAACATGCCAAGAATCCAAATCGAGAGCAGGCCGCTCTCCTTTGTCCAGGCGTTCGCGCCGTCGTTCTTCAGCGTGTTCTTGGATTCGAACGCCACCAGACTCACGCCATCGACCGCCTTGGTTCCTAGATTCTTCCACGCGGCCGTCGGGCGGAGCAAACGGACCTGGCGATCCACCGCGACGTCAAATCGGGTGCCCGAGTAGTTCGTGAGCGCGAACTTGGCGGCGAATCGCGCCCGATCCCGCGATGCTCGGACCACCTCAAAGGGCAGGGTGTCGATGGCCGCCGGCGTGAACCAGTCCGCCAGCTCGAACTTCGCTCCTTTGGCAAAGAAGATCGAGAACTGCCCCCCCTCCGGCCCCAGCCAGAAACGGTCTTCTCCGCCGAACGCATTCATGTGCGGCAGGTACTTGCCCGACGCAATCAACTCTCGATTGATCCAGCCGAAGCTCAGGCCGGCGTCGCTTCCTGCTGTGCTCGTCATCACGCGGCCCTGGTAAGCCGCGGACACTGCGGCCTTGGCCGCTCCTTTCTTGTCGCTGAGTTCGAAGACATCAACGTGTTTCTTCAGGAAGGCGACGTCGTCGCCGAACGAGGCGGCGGCGGCGCGGGGAGAGGAGGCGAATGTTAAGGTCATGAAACAGAGAATGGCTGCCGGGAAGTTGCGTTTCATGGCCTGAAAGCTACGGGTGAGGCGCGTGAAAGGTCAAGTCCGCAGCGGGGTCAGCCCTTAAGATTTAAATTAATCGTCGGCCGATCTTCTTTCAGTGTGACCTTGCGGGACACGACCATCAATTACTCGTCACCAAACTTAAACCTTAAGGGCTGACCCTGCAGCCTGTAAGCCATTCGAACCGGATCGTGACCTCGTCACCGGTCTTGATGAAGTCCATGCCCGGAAGTTTCGGTGAGGGGGGCGGGATCTTGAAGTCGGTCATCTTGAGCGACTTGACGCCGCTGAACCTGAGGCGATTGGTCTCGAGACGGCACATCTGCACCTCGATGTCGATGGCGTTGGTGACCCCCGCCACGGTCACTTCGCCGACGGTGTCGAATCTCACGACTGCCTCCTGCCCGGACGGCGCTTCTTTGGCCTTCATCGAGCGAAGTCGATAGAGGATGTCCGGATTCTCCTTCATCCGCATCGCCTCCTGCATGATCTCGTCCATCTTGGACGCCCCGATGAGCGTCTGGCTCCGGAGGGATCGAACGGGGATTTTGACCTGAACCCGCGCGACGGCTTGGTTGGTCCAGGCGGAGGGAACCGGATGCTCCGTGAGAAGCGCGGGCTCGGCCTCGAAGAAGCCGCCGATAATGCCGCCTTTCACCGTCCAGTCGTGGATGCTCGAGGTGCCTTCGATGATCACCTGGCTGCCCGGCAGGGCCGCCCAGCGAACCCAGTCGACAGCCTCAGATCGGGTGTCGCCCGGACTGGGAACGGGACCGCCGGGCTGGTCGGATTGGTTCGTCGCGACGGTCTGCAAGCGGGTCAACGCATCGCGGAGTTGGAGGACCTGGCGACGAAGATTTGCCACCTCTGAATCCTCGGTGACGGCGTTGAGGGCGCGCGTCTGCTCGGCCAGGCGCAATTCGTCCATCGTCCGGCGGAGTTGCTCGGTCTGGCGGTACTGCAAGATGAATGCCACCAAGAACACCACGAGGCAAAGCGGGCCGAACCAGCGAAAGCGCTTCTTCGGCGACACGGTCACGAGGGGTGTGGGAGGTTTCATAGATCACGCTGTGTTGGCAGAGGAGCGATGGCCTGAACGCCCAGGGTCCGAATCGGGAGGGCGGCACGACGGCGCGTGAGGTCCAGACGGGTCTTCGACAACCTCCGAGGCGGCCTTCGGACTCGAGTGTCTGAACCGGAGCGGGCATGGACGCAACTCAAACCCTGCCATCGGCATGCGTCAATGCCGAACCCCGAGTTTTCGGGAGAGTTTCGAGAGTTGCTTTGGCGAGGAGTTCAAGCGCAGAGTTCTCGCATTGCCCGATGATGGCCCTGGTTCTTGTCGCGCAGGACGTCGATTCAATCCACTTCGCGTGTCTTGGCGAGGCGCGAGTCAGTGTTTTGAATCCGGCGATTGATGTGCGGACCGCACGAGGAGTCGGCGGCTGTGCCTGGGTGCATCATCGAACACAGAGGACATGGCATGACTGAATCAACCGAAACGGCGCGGGCTGGGTGGTCCGGCGCAAAGGTCTCCAAATCCGAGACACCCCAGGCGGGTCTCGACACTCAACGGCTGAATGCGCACGGGGACCATGAATCGGTCTTGGAGGGGCGAGAATTGGAGGGGCGGGCTCGGCGAGTCTTTGTCTTGAGACAATCGCCGTCACCCTGCAGGGCTTTGTGGAACTCGGCCCTGCGCATGGGTGGGACATTGATTGGGAAAGCCGGCATGTTCCGACTTGCGAGCCGGCTCGTTCTGGGCTGTCTGCTCGCATCGGCGCGCGCCGGGGAGGGCGTGCATTTCGAGGGCCGGTATTTTGCCGGGCATGGGGATCGCGATTATGTGCACCTTCTCGACATCGCGCGGGACATGTTCGATGCCAGTGCGCGCCAGCCGAACCTGGCGCTGCTCTACGTGACGAACTGGAACGGACTGGTCGAGGGGCCGACGTGGGATGCGTGGTGGATACAGAACAGCTACGGCACCACCTACGCCGCGCTGCCGTTCCTGCAGGAACCGTTCGTTACGTTCCTTCAGAATTCGCAGGATCTATGGTTCGATCAGATGGGTGACGGCAAACGCGTCGGAGCGGCGCCGCCATTCGACTGGGTGGCGCCCGACGGCGCTTTGTGCGATGCGGCGCGTCCGGGATGGATCGTGTACAAGCAAGGCGACGGGCGGACGGCCATTCACGATTGGGGGATGGAGTTCACGGCGGCGGGGATGGTATTGCAAGGCGAGCTGCTGCTGATCGGGCGCGACATCGAGGCGATTGCGAAGTATCTGCCCAAGCTCGAACGCTGCGCGCGTTTCATCGAGTCGCGCCGGGATCCAACCAACGATCTGTTCCTTGCCGGGCCAGCCGGCAATCTTCTGGCGCCAAGCTATGCGGGCTGGAAGAAGCCGGACGGCACCTTCGGTCAGGCCTACCTCACGGGTCTTTCCGTCACGTATATCGCGGCGTTGGATCGATTGATCGAGTTGGAGATGCTGGCCAAGCGCATGGACGAGGCGACTTCCTGGGCCGAGAGGCGGGACCGGGCCAAGCGGGGTCTGCAGCGGCTCGCCATGCCCGAGGGATATTTCATCCGGTCGCAGGATCCCGACGGAACGAGGCACGGGGTGTACGGCGCGGAACGACACGGGTACTTCGAGGCCTCGCCCAACCACGACGCGATCGCGTTTCGAGTTGTGGACGACGCGCAGGCGGAACGAATCTACCAGACCATCGCATCGATTCCGGGGTTGCGTCCGCACCAATTCGTGCTGCCCAACTACCCGTCTTACGACGACATGTACGAGCGTCCTGAGGGACTTTGGGCCTACGGCACGTGGGTGAACGGCGGGCATTGGTCGACCTGCGAGGCGCGCATGATACTGGCCTACTACCGTCTTGGAAAACACGAGGACGCCCGCCGCTCGATGAGCCAGTTGATGCATTTCGCGGACGGTTTCCGGATGGACAATCCGCTCACCAAGTGCGGCAGCGACGTCTACCAGCCGGCGCTTCCGATCAATCTCACCTACGATGCCTTCGGCCCGCCCGCGGCCTTTGTGCGGGGCCTCTTCGAGTATCGTTACAGCGCCGAGGGCCTCACGCTGGTTCCGCACATCCCGGACGGCCTCTCCCGCATCGATCAGTTGTTCCCGATCCGCTTCGGGCGCAGACAGGTCTTTGTCTCAGCCGCCGGCCGGGGCCGAATCACGGACGTTCTGGTCGACGGGCGGCGATGGGAGCGTCACGATGCGGCGACGGTGTTCTTGCCTTACGAGTCGATGCCTGAAGTGGCGAAGGTCCGGATTGCGTTGGGCGGGGCGAAGATCGAATCGCCGTCCGCCG
The DNA here is from genome assembly GCA_002071485.1 of Verrucomicrobia bacterium ADurb.Bin006. Taxonomy (GTDB): domain Bacteria; phylum Verrucomicrobiota; class Verrucomicrobiia; order Limisphaerales; family J093; genus MWFF01. The sequence goes on from MWFF01000065.1 coordinate 15,895, forward strand.
AGTCGCCCTTCCCGCCGCCACTGGTCGCTCTGCCGTCCGGACACGAGTGCGTCGTGTGCCAGGAGATCGGGCGCTCCGGCGCGCGATTGGCTCAGTTTCACCGAAAGGCATCCGAGGCCGGCCTGGGCGACCGGTACGAGGCGGCGCACGCGCGTTTGGCGCTGGCCTGCGCCTGGGCGGCGCACGAGCGCGTCGAGTTGGTCAAGAAAGGCCAGGTGCCGCGGTTGCCGGAGGTGTCCGAGGCAGCGGCCCGGAAGGCCTACGCCGCGAGCGCGCGCCAGTTGTACGACGGGTTGGTCCGTGTGCTCGAAGCGTCCGCGGACGGGAAGAGTGGAATCGAGCAACGGCTTGCGGCCTTGTGGCGCGAGACGGCGACGGGCGCCAGATGAACTCGTTGTTCGAGCGGTCCGAGGATCGGCGGATGCGAAAGACCATGCTGTTCCGGTTTTCTGGCTTGCTGGCGTGCGTCTGTCTGTGCGCGTGGGTCTTGCTGTGTCGGGGGGCTGAGACCGTGGCCAGCCTTTCCACATCGCCTGCCGGCGAACCGACACCGGACATTCGGCTGCGTCTGCTGATCGAGACCGATGCCGGCGGCGATCCGGACGACGAACAATCGCTCGTTCGATTCCTGCTCTGCGCCAACGAGTGGGATGTCGAAGGCATCATTGCCAACCGCCCGGAGGCGCGCGCCGGCGAGAACCGCAACGAGGAACGGACCGGCCTGGGCATTGTCCGCCGCTTGCTCGAAGCCTATCGCCAGTGTCATACGAATCTCGCACGGCACGACCCGCGCTATCCGGCCCCAGAAACCCTTTGGGCGAGGACCGTGCCGGGCTATGACGACACGGACGAGGGGGTTCGCTTGATTCTTGCCGCGGTCGATTCCGCTGATCCGCGTCCGCTGTGGTACTCGGACTGGGGCAGCGACCGCGGGAGCGCCACGAACAACCTGCGGCGCGCTTTGGATCGAGTCCTGCGGGAACGCGGGCCGGACGGGTACGCGGCGTTTAAGTCGCGTTTGCGGCTCGTGTCGTACGATGCGTTCGGCGAGCATACCGCCGGGCTCGAACCGCCTTTTTCGCTTTGGGTCAACACGTTTGCGCCCGAGGTCTCGGGCCGCCGCTGGTACCACCGATTCGCCGCCCTGACGGCCACAGCGGGCGGATTCGACCTTGCCCGGGACGTCCTGACCGGCCATGGACCGCTGGGCGCGCTCTACCCGACAAACAGTGGGCCCCGTCAAAAGGAAGGTGACACGATGACTTTCCTCTACCTTTTTCCGACGGGGATGAACGACCCGGAGCGCCCGCACTGGGGCAGTTGGGCGGGACGCTATGGTGCGAACAAGGAGCATGCCGGGAAGCCCTATTACTGGGCGAATTGCCAGGATGCATGGCGGGGCGCGACCAATCGCGATAACACGCTCGGACGTTGGGCTGAGGCTCTGCAGAACGACTTCCGCGCGCGACTGGACTGGTGCGTTCGATTGCCCGCAGAGGCGAATCACCCGCCCCAGGTGCGTGTCGATAGTCCCTTCCACCGGATCGTGCGCAGCGGGGAGAGCATCCGCCTGAGCGCCGCGGCGTCGGGCGATCCGGATGGCGATGCACTGACGTTCGACTGGGTGGCTTATCCGGAGACCGGCACGTATCGTGGAGTCGTCCCTTCGCGGGCGGAGGGGCCTTTGCTGGCATTCGAGACGCCTCGAGTGACCTCGCCGGAAACGGTGCATTGGATCGTCGCCGTCACGGATCGGGGTTCTCCGCCGTTGACGCGTTACCGGCGTGTTGTCTGCACTGTGTTGCCGCGCGCCGCCGAGCCGGCTGACGACGGGTCCTGGCAGAAGGTCAAGTCCGCATTCGAGCCGCCCGGCACGCATGCGGACGGCCGGGCGACCTTGAAATCACTGTTCCGCTTCGACAACGGACGTGAAGTGCAAACCGCCGCCGATTGGGCCGAGCGGCGCGCCGAACTGCTCGAATCCTGGCATGCGATCATGGGGCCGTGGCCGCCGTTGCTCGAGCACCCGCGGCTGGATGTGCTTGGCACCGAGACACGGGAGAATCTTGAACAACGCCGTGTGCGGCTCGAGATCGCGGCCGGCCAGACCGGTGAAGGCTGGCTGCTGCTGCCGGCGGGACGCGGACCATTCCCGGCGGTGCTCGTGGTGTACTACGAGCCTGAGACGAGCGTAGGGTTGAATCCCGAACAACCGCTGCGGGACTTTGGCCTCGAGCTTGCCCGGCGCGGATTTGTGACTCTGAGCCTGGGGACGCCTGGGGGCAATGCATGGAAGCCGGAATTAGGGGCGGCGCAATGCCAGCCGCTTTCCTATCATGCGTACGTGGCGGCCAATGCCTGGCGCGCGCTCGCGAGTCTTGCCGAGGTCGACCCTGAGCGGATTGGGGTTGTCGGCCACAGTTACGGGGGCAAATGGGCGTTGTTTGCGGGCGCATTGTGGGATCGGTTCGCCGCGGTGGCAGTGAGCGATCCCGGTATTGTCTGGGACGAGAGCCGGCCCAATGTGAACTACTGGGAGCCATGGTACCTGGGCCGCGATGCGACCCGCACGCGCCAGCCTGGCGTCCCGACCGAGGCGAATCCGCGGACAGGCGCTTACGCGCGGTTGGTGGCGCAGGGCCGGGACCTGCACGAGGTGCATGCGTTGATCGCGCCCCGGCCTTTCCTGGTTTCGGGCGGATCCGAGGACCCGCCCGAGCGCTGGCGCGCGCTCAATCACACCGTTGCCGTCAATCGCCTGCTTGGCGTTACCAACCGGGTTGGGATGACGAACCGCGCGACGCACACGCCCACGCGGGAATCGAACGAGCAGATTTACGCGTTCTTCGAGGTCTTTCTCCGGGCCCAACCTACCGGCGATGCATGCGGACGAGGACGATGAACCGATTCGGAGGGACGATCTCGCGGCTGCGACAGAGTTCCTGACTCGAGACAATCACCGTCATGAAACAGGGCCTCGTGGAACTCGGCATTCCGGAAGGGGCACCGCGCGCGCAGACACACCCCGCGAGCAGAGTTGCAAACTCGGTGGTTTTTGGTAAAGGGAAGCGCCCGGCGCATTCGCCGGTCGGTTCTATGCCAACATATCATTACATGTGTGAGAAGTGCGGTCACGAGTTCGACCATTTTCAATCGATGTCCGATTCGCCCCTCAAGACGTGTCTGAAAGAGAAGTGCGGACGAAAGACATGGGGCAAGGGGCGGGTGAAGCGCGTTCTGAGCGGCGGCGCCGGACTGATTTTCAAGGGCAGCGGTTTCTACATCACTGACTATCGGAGTGAAGGATACAAGACGGCTGCAAAGAAGGAGTCCGAGGTTGCGGCCCCCAAGAAAGATGCGTCTTCCACTGCAAAGAAGGAGACGAAGTCTGAAAAGCCGGCGAGTTCAACCTGAGTCGTCGGCCTGCGATCGGACCTTCGAGACATGGCAAGCAGCCGGTGCGGGCCGAGGAAGGGTCCGCCCTGGCCCCGTCGGCTCGGTCCCTCTGTTCGGCGCAAGCCGGGCGCGGATGTGCCGTTGGATTGGGCTGGTGGTATTGGCGGCGGTTTTGGGGCAGGTGCGGGCCGCGACAGTGTACAGCCGCTCGGGCCAGTTTGTGATTCACAGTCCGTACGCCACCATGCCCACCCTGAATCAACTGCCCACCCCGGTCAGTTCGAACCGGGTGACGTTGGCGCCCGATCCTCTGGCGGTCTCGTGCGAGCGCATCAAGACCGGAGTGCTGCGGGAGTTGGATTTGCCTGATCACTGGCGCGGCAAAGTGCATGTCCGGATCAAGCCTCGGCTTCGCGCCGGCGCGACGCCTGGGTTTGTGTCGACGCGGTATGCGGATGGCTGGCAGTACACGCTCGAGTTGCCGGAGGAGCTCGAGCCGGACGCTCTGGTGCGCTCGGTCGTGCTTGCGGTGTTGTCGGAGATAGCCAATCGCCAGGTGGGGGTGCGGCCCGCGGAGATTCCGATCTGGTTGGCCGAAGGCTTGTCCGCCAGTGCAGCCCATGCGATCGGTCCGGACCTGGTGGTGGCGCCGACTCCACTGCGCGCGCGGCTGGGAGCTTCGGTGGGGCAGCTTGACACGACGCCGCAGACTCGGGTGGGTGCTGAGAATCTGGGGGAGGTGCGGGCCTGGCTGTTCGATCGTGTTCCTCTCACATTCGCGCAACTGAGTCAGCCGGCGCCGGATTTTCTGTCGGGCGAGAGCGGGACGACGTATCGTCACTGCGCGCATTTGCTTGTGCGGCATCTCCAGGCCTTGCCCCAAGGGCGCCGCGGTCTGCAGACGTTCGTCTTTTCCCTGACGCGGTCGCTGAATTGGCAGACGGCGTTTCTCGAGGCCTTCTCGGGGCAGTTCAGCCGGCTGCTGGATGTCGAGAAGTGGTGGACGGTCAGCATGCAGGGCTTCCTGCAGGGCGATCAGCCCAACGCATGGTCTCGTGCGGTCAGTCTCGACAAGCTGGGCGACATTCTTGGCGTTCGTGTCGAGGTCCAGGACCGTCCGCGCGCCCCGCGGCGCGCGACCGTGCTGTCGCTGCAGGAGTTCATGGGCAAGACGGAATTCGCCGTGCATCGAGCCGTTGTCCGAGTTCGAGTCAGCCGACTGCAGGCGATTCAGCGCAGCGCGGCACGCGAGATCGTGCCTCTGATCGAGAGCTACCGGGCCGTGCTCGACGAGTACCTCAGCCACCGCGCGCAGGCCGGTCGATCTCCCTTGGCCAAGCGCGTCGGATCCCTGCCGCCGGCGTTGCTGCTTCGCGAGGCGACGCGCCAGTTGGACGAACTGGATCGGCGGCGCGCGCAGGCGAGGCTGCTTGCGGACCGGCCGCTGGCGCCGCTCTCGGACAGCGGGCAGAGGCGTTAATGAGCCGCTGCGCACGACTTGAAAAAGGGGGTTGTCGTCCGGGCGGGTCTCGCCCAATCTCACCCGCTTTATGCAGCAAGTGAATGTGGGCATGATTGGCGGTGGGACCGTTGGTGGCGGTGTGTTTCAGGCACTCGAACGAAACGGCGCCCTGTTGAGTTCGAGGGCGGGGGTGCGGGTGCATCTGCGCAAGATCGCGGTGAAAGCGTTCGACGAGCCGCGCAAGGTCGACATCCCGCGCGCGCTGCTGACGTTGGACTGGCGCGAGGTGGTCAATGACCCCGAGGTGAGCATCGTGATCGAGCTTGCCGGGGGCACGACGGCGGCGCGGGAGATGATCCTCGAGGCCCTGCGGTTGGGCAAGCCGGTCGTGACGGCGAACAAGGCGCTGCTTTCGGCGCGGGGGGAGGAGTTGTTCGCCGCGGCGGGGCGATCGGGCGCCAACATCTATTACGAAGCCAGCGTGGCCGGCGGCATTCCGATCATCAAGTCGCTGCGCGAGGGTTTCATCGGCAATCGCATCTTGCGCCTTTACGGCATCGTCAATGGCACGTGCAATTACATCCTGACTCGCATGAAGCTCGATGGGGCCGAGTTTGCGGATGTGCTGGCCGAGGCGCAGCGGCTGGGGTACGCGGAGGCGGAGCCCTCGCTGGACATTGATGGGCACGACTCGATGCACAAGGTGGGCATCCTGGCGTCGTTGGCGCACGGGTTCTGGGTCAAGCCAAGAGACATACACGTCGAGGGGATTCGCAACGTGTCGCAGATGGACATCCAGTTTGCCGGCCAGTTGGGATACACGATCAAGCTTTTGGGTGTGGTCAAGCAGATGCATCCGCCGGCCGGCCGGGGGCGGGGGCGGGCGGAGGCCGGGCCGGTGCTGGTGGCGGTGTACCCGGCGCTGGTGCCGAACAGCCATGTTCTGGCCAGCGTGAATCACGCGTTTAACGCCGTGTTTGTGCAGGGCGACGTGGTTGGCGACACGCTGTTCTACGGACGCGGGGCGGGCCAGGACCCCACGGCGAGTGCGGTGCTGAGCGATCTGGCCGATGCGGCGCTGGATCTGACGCACGAGAGCCGGCGCCGAGTCCCGCCCTTCGTGGCCCACGCCAAGAACGGGCGGGTGCTGGCCCTGTCCGAGGCGGTCTGCCGCTATTACGTGCGGTTGCGGGTGGTGGATCGGCCCGGCGTGCTGGGCCGTGTGGCGGCGATCCTGGGGCGAAACCGAATCGGCATTTCGTCGGTGTTTCAGCCCGAAGGCCACGAGGGCGGTGTTGTGCCGTTGATTTTGATGATCCATGAGGCCCCGAACCGGGCGATGGCGAGGGCTCTGGCGCAGATCGGACGGCTCGCGGCCGTGAAGGCGCCGCCGGTCATGTTCCGGGTCGAGAGTTTCAAGTGAGCGCATGTGTCCGACGCGGGGGTGACACGATGGAACCGGTTGTTCTCGAAAGCACCAACGAGCAGTCGCCGCCGGTTGGCCTGCGCGAGGCGCTGCTCCGTGGGCAGGCGCCGGACCGCGGTTTGTACTGGCCGAGGCGGTTTCCATCGTTGAGCTCGGAGGAGATTGCAGCGTTCGCCGGCCTGCCGTATTGGCGAATCGCCTGGGAGGTGCTGCGGCGCTACATGAGCGGCGTGCTCGACGCGGAGGCGCTCGAGGCCGTGTGCCGCGACGCGTACGATTTTGCTGTTCCGCTCGAACCGATAGGCGACCGCATCCATGTGATGCGCCTGGACCGCGGCCCGAGCGCGTCGTTCAAGGATTTCGCCGCCCGCTGGATGGCGCGCGTGATCGGGAGGTTCGTTCGGGAGGAGGGGGGCGAGTTGACGATATTGACGGCGACGAGCGGGGATACGGGATCCGCGGTTGCGAGCGCTTTTCATGACGTCCCCGGAATCCGTGTGATTGTGCTGTTTCCCGTCGGTGAAGTCAGCGAGCGCCAGCGCCGGCAGATGACCATCCTGCGCGGGAACATCCGCGCGGTGGCCGTTGGGGGGAAGTTCGACGATTGCCAGGCGATGGTGAAGCGGGCGTTCTCGGATCCGGCGCTCGATGCGATTCCGCTGACATCGGCCAACTCGATCAACATCGGGCGGCTTCTGCCCCAGAGCGTATACTATTTCTATGCGGCGTCGCGCGTGGCCGAGTGCGGGGAGCCTGTGGTGTTCGCGGTGCCCAGCGGGAATTTTGGGGACATGATGGGCGCGGTTGTCGCCCGTAAGATGGGGCTTGCGCTCAAGCGCCTGGTGGCACCGGTCAATGGCAACGATGCGTTTCCGAGGTTCCTGGCGAGCGGGACCTACGGGAAGATCGAACCGTCGCGCGCCTGCCTCTCCAACGCCATGAATGTCGGGCATCCGAGCAACCTGGCGCGCCTGGTGGCAGCCTACGGGGGGCGCATGGACGAGGCGGGCGCGATCCATCGCCAGCCTGATCTGGACCGGATGCGGCGCGACCTCTACTCGACCTCGGTTTCAGACGCGCGGACGCGGGAGGCGATTCGCGCGGCGTGGGAGCGGCATCGTCTGCTCTTGGAACCGCACGGGGCAGTCGGATGGCGCGGGCTCGAGGATTACCTGGCTGTCGAGCCGTTGGGCGGGTCGCCGGCGGTGGTGCTCGAGACGGCGCATCCGGCGAAGTTCCCGGATGAGATTGTGGCGTTGTTGGGTTTTGCGCCGGACGTGCCTCCCGCGCTGGCCGCTTTGGAGCAGTGCCCGGAGGATTACGACCGGCTCGAAGTGGACTACGAGAGCTTCCGGAACTACCTGCTCGAAAGACACTCGATGGGCTCGGCCGGGCGCCAGTCGAGCACTCGGAGTTGAACCGTGCGGCGCCCGTCGTACGAGTTCACCTGGGGCGTGCAGGCCAGGTCGAACAAGCCTTCGGGGCAGGGCTGGTGGGCGCCACCCCACCAGATCGCTTCGCCTGTGGCGGCGCCGTCGGTGACCCAGAGCTTGATGTGGCGCTGACCCCGCCCGATGCACGCGGGAGGGCGGCGCAGCGAAACGCGAGGGACGACGATTTGAACGGGAGGATTGGCGCACCCGCGCGGCTCGAGTCGCTGGAGTTCGTCCACGCGTTCGAGGGTGAGTTCGCGCAGCGGCGTGACGGCATCCAGTCGCAGTGGCGGGCTCAGATCGTGGAGGTCGAGCGCCTGGCGGGCGAGGCGGTTGAGTCGTTCCCGCAGGGCGGGGAGGTTCTCGGGCCGGATGGTGAGTCCGGCGGCCATGGCGTGCCCGCCATGCCGCAGGAGTAGGTCGTCACAGGCCCGCAAAGCCGCTGCCAGGTCGAACCCCTCGATGCTGCGTCCGGATCCGCGCCACGCATAGCCGTCGCCACCCAGGATCAGGGTCGGGCGATAGAATTCATTGAGCACGCGCGCGGCGACGATGCCGACGACGCCGACGTGCCAGAGCAGATTACCCTCGACGATGACGCGGTCGGTATCCGGCTGGAACCGGGCGCGGACGGCCGCCACCACCTCCTCGGCGATGGCACGTTCGATTTGTTGGCGCTCGCGATTCTGGGCGTCCAGGAGGCGGGCACCGGCCTCCGCGCTCGCCGGATCGCGGGCGAGCAGGAGGTCCAGGGCCGCCTTGGCGTTTTCGAGCCGGCCCGCGGCGTTCAATCGGGGCGCGATCTGGAATCCGACCTCCCATGCGCCGATCGCGCCCGGCACGCGCGCCACATCTTTGAGAGCGAGGAGGCCGGGCCGTTGCAGGGCGTTGATGCGGGCAAGGCCGGCCGAGGCAAGCACCCGGTTCTCGCCTGTGAGCGGCACCATGTCCGCGATCGTGCCGAGGGCGACCAGATCCAGGAGGGGCCGCAAGTCGAACTGTTCGGCGAGCGGGCAGCCCAGGGCGCGCCCGCGCTTGACCAGGGCATGGGCCAGCTTGAACGCGAGGCCGACCGAGCAGAGTTGTTGAAGGTTGTCGGGCCCGGGCGGGGCGAGTTGGGGATTGACGAGCGCCACGGCGGGCGGCGGCGGAGACGAGACCTGGTGGTGGTCGAGGACGATGACATCGACGCCGCGTGTCTTGAGGCGGGCGATGGTGTCGCAGGTGGTGGAACCGCAGTCGACGGCGAGCAGGAGCCGTGCGGGGGAACGTTCCAGGCAGCGGTCGACTGCTTCGTCTGTGAGGCCGTATCCCTCATCGAGCCGATGAGGCAGGTAGGAGACCGCGCGCCAGCCCAGCGGCTGCAGCACTTCGAGCAGGAGCGCCGTCGCGGTGACGCCATCGACATCGTAATCGCCGAAGATGACCACGGGCTCGTCGCTCTGCCTGGCTCGCCAGAGGCGATCGACGGCGGCGGGCATGTTGGGCAGATGGTTCGGATCGGCCAGATGCCGGAGGCGGGGGGTCAGGAATGCGCTGGCCTGGTCTGCGTCGGGTTGGCCGCGGTTGATGAGACACTGGGCCAGAAGTGGGGAGGCACCGAGCGCCGCGGCAATCGAATGGGCGCGTTCAGGCTGAGCCGCCGCCAGGAGCCAGCGATGCCTCATAACCGGTGGCCGGGCGATTCTGGGGAGGGCGCGGCGGGCATAAGGTGGAATCCTCGAAGCTCAGAACGCAGTGCAATCAAATCAAGTTCTGCCATGTCCCCTATCCCCTCTTTTTGGCAAGGATTCCAACGAGCGAGGCGCGGGAGAGGAGGGCGGGGAAGCAGCGGGGATGGTTCATGGTGTTGAGGGTTTTGACTTGGTCCGAGGCGGGCCTCGCCAGAACTCATGAGTCCTGTGGCGGCGCAGGCTCGGACAGGCGTTTTGCGGCGCGGTCCCGCCGCTCGGCGATGATCGAGACGAGTATGGAGCCGAGGATAACGCCTGCGACGACGGTCAGGGACCATCGACTTGGGATTTTGACCCAGTCAACGATGAGCATTTTGAAGCCGATGAACACGAGGACGACGGCGAGACCGACCTTGAGATAGCGGAAATAGGTGACGGCGCCGGCCAGGACGAAGTAGAGGGAGCGCAGCCCGAGGATGGCGAACGCATTGGACGTGAAGACGATGAACGGGACGGTGGTGACGCCGAAGATGGCGGGGATCGAATCGAGGGCAAACACCAGGTCCGTCGTCTCCACCATGATGAGCACCAGCGCCAGCGGCGTCAGGGCGGGGTGACCGTGGTGGCGGGTAAAGAAGCGCTGCCCATCGTATTCGGTGGTGAAGGGGAAGAAGCGGCGGACCAGGCGAAGGACGGGATTGCGTTCGGGGCGGACCTCCTCGGTGTCATCGGTCGTGAGCATCTTGAGGCCGGTGAGGACAAGGAAAAGGCCGAAGATGTAGAGGACCCATTCGTAGCTGTGGATCAGTTCGGCGCCCAGCCAGATCATCAGCCCGCGCATGATCAGCGCGCCAAGAATGCCCCAGAAAAGAACGCGGTGCTGGTACAGGCTGGGGACGCGGAAGTAGCGGAAGATGACGGCGATGACGAACACGTTGTCCATCGAGAGCGACAGTTCGATCAGGTAGCCCTGGAGAAAGTCGGTGGCTTCGCCACGTCCGCGCACGGGCACCAAAGTCAGGGCGAAGGTCATGGCCATGCAGAACCAGACGGACGTCCAGACCAGCGCCTCCCGGAATCCGACGACATGGGCCTTGCGGTGGAAAACCCCGAGGTCGAGGGCGAGAAAGAAGATGATGACCAGGATGAAGCTGACCCAATGCCACCATTGGATTTCGATGACTGCGAGCATCACTGCGGTCAGGCTGGAGCCTTCGAAGGCATGCACAAACCGCGGCCGCCGTCAGGCCGGCTTGACCCGGCCTTGCGGCGCCGCAACCACGGTCTGGTCGATGGCCACGGCCTCAGCGCCGATCTTGGGACGCTGCCCTTTGTGCCACCAGAGCACGATCGGGCAGGCAATCATCAGACTCGAATAGGTGCCGCTCAGAATGCCGATCAGGAAGGCGAAGGCGAGGTCGTTGATCACGTTGCCCCCGAACAGGTAGAGGGCCAGGGTCGCCAACAGCACCGCGGTGCCCGTGATGATCGTCCGGCTCAGCGTCTGGTTGAGGGCGATGTCGATCAGCTCGCGGAACGAACCGCGGATTCCCAGTCTGAGGTCCTCGCGGATGCGGTCCATGATCACGATCTTGTCGTTGATCGAATAGCCGATGATGGTCAGGATGGCCGCCACCATCGGCGCCGTGAGCTGGCGTCCGCTCAGGAAGTAGATGCTCATCGTGAGCAACACGTCGTGCAAGAGCGCGAGCACCGACGCGACCGCGAACGAGAATTCGTAGCGGAATGCCACGTACACGAGAATGCCGAACATGGCCAGCAGCGAGGCGATGATGGCGGAGCGCTGGATCTGGGCGCCGACGCTCGGCCCGACGCTGTCTGTCCCCACAACGGTCATTCCGGCCTGTGGGAAGGACTCTTGCAGGGCCTGTTCCATTCTCGAGCCTGTGCCCACGCTTGTCATGATCTGGAGCGTATCGGGCGCGCCGATTTGCTGCTGGTACTGGATGAGCGAGTCGCCCAGACCGGCCTGATCCATCACCCGGCGCAGATCGTCCACCGGAACACGCTCGGTGAAGCGAAACTGCACGACATCGCCTCCGACGAAATCGACGCCCATGGTCTTATGCCCGCGCGCGATGCCGTACCCGATGCCGGCAATGATCAGGATCAGGGAGGTGGCGACGGTGAACTTGCCCCAATTCATGAACGGCACATGCCGGAGGCGGATGAGGGGGAGCATGCGCACCGTGCGCATCCATCCGTTGGACAGGAGGTAATCGTAGATCAGGCGCGTGACCACCAGGGCGGTGAAGAAGCTTGCGACGATGCCGATGGTGAGCGTGACGCCGAAGCCCTTGATCGGGCCGGTACCCATGTAAATGAGGATGACCGAGGCGATCAGCGTGGTGACGTTCGAATCGAGAATCGTTCCGAACGCCTTGTGATAGCCGGCGGCGACGACTCCCCGGATCGACTTGCCGGCGGCGATTTCCTCGCGCATGCGCTCGTAGATCAGGACGTTGGCGTCGACGGCCATGCCGACGGCGAGGGCGATGCCGGCGATGCCCGGCATCGTCAGCGTGCTGTCCATGGCGCACATGGCCCCCATCAGGAGAAAGATGTTCAGTGCCAGCGCCACGTTGGCGACCAGGCCGGAAGCGAAGTAGAAGATGATCATGAACACGAACGTGCCGGCTGCCGCGATGATCGAGGCGCGGAATCCGCTGTCGATCGAGTCCTGTCCCAGAGAGGGATCGACCGTGCGCTCCTCCTCGATATGGACCGGCGCTTCGAGGGGATTCTGGAGGACATTGGCCAGTTCATTGGCCTCGCGCAGGTCGAAGTCGCCCGAGATCTCGCACGAGCCGCCTAGAATCTCGGTGCGGATGACCGGCGCGGAGTAGAGTTCGCCATCGAGGACGATGGCCATCTGATGGCCGACGTGCTCGCGGGTGATGTCGGCGAACAGGGACGCTCCCTCGGGGTTGAAGAGCAGGTTGATTCTTGGGGAGCCGGTGACAGGATCCAGATAGACGCCCGATCGGTCCACATGCTTGCCCGTGAGGCCCCGCTCGGGCGTCTTGCGGACCAGGTACCTGCGGATCGGCTGAGGCTCCTGGCCGGCGCGACGGCGGATGCGCTCCTCTTTGATCTCGTAACCGGGCTCGACGATTTCCTGTTGGACCAGCTCGGCGCTTTGCGGGTGGACCATGCGGAATTCGAGGAACGCGGCCCGCTGCAGGGTGCTCTTGGCGCTCTCCTTGTCGGCCTCGGACAGGCCGGGAATCTGAATCAGAATCCGGTTCTCGCCCTGGGGTTGAAGTTGCGGTTCGGCCACGCCGAAGCGGTCGACACGCTTGCGCAGGACTTCCATCGCCTGTTCGAGGGCGTGGCGTTTGTCGACCACGTTCTCGAAGCGGTTGGTGTCCATTGCCACCAGGAACGATGTGCCGCCCTGCAGGTCGAGGCCTAGCTTGATCTTGCCGGCGGCCCTGCGCTGAATCTGGTTCAAGATATGGCGATTCTGATCCGCCGTTTCTTCGTCGGCCAGGGACGGGAAATAGCGGATCAGGTCGTTCGTGCCCACCGCCGTCTGGAGGTTGCGGAAGGCGTGGTCCGGGTTGGCCTGATGCAGGCTGCGCGCCTGCTCGACGATGGCCGTGAAGTTGGTGTCCACGTACTCCGCTTGCTTCTCGAAGACCCGGATCAAGTCGCGCGGGGTGGGTGGGTAAATGGAGTATAAGGCCCAGGCGATCGCGAGGATCGTGAGAGCCAGGGAGGTTTTCCAGACGTTGCGACTCATGGCGGGGGGGGAGACTCTCGGGAACGAAAGGCTAGTTTTGATCGTTGCTTGTGCTGCGCTCGATCACCTGTGCGATGGCGCTCTTGAGCACTTCCAGCTTGGAATCGGCCGACCGCAGGGAGGCGGTCTTGTCTTTGACGCTGACGATGACGCCGCAGATGCCGCTGCTGGTGACCACCTTGTCACCGGCCTTCAGGGCCTTGACCAGCGCCTCGTGTTCCTTGGCCTTCTTCTGCTGCGGCCGCCAAAGGGCGAAATAGAACATGAAACCCATGATGGCGATCATGCCCAGCATCTGGATCATGCCCGCCTTCGGGTCTTGCGCCGATTGTTGCGCCAGCAAACACCAAGAAATACCTGTCATGTTTTCGATCAAAGATGGGCGAGAATCTAGGGAGATTCCCCGTTTGGCAAGCACGGATGCGCTCAAAAAATCGGAGCGCGCCTCGCCGGGCGATCATGCCGGCGTCTCAAACGAACTCGTTGATCAGGTTTTCGAGGAACTCCTGGCGTCCGCTCGCGTTGGGGGCCAGGCGGCCCTTCTTGAGCACGTAGGCCTCCAGTTCCTTGAACCCGACCTCGCCCCGCTCGATCCGACGCCCGATATCGCCGTCCCATGAACTGTAGCGGTGCCGAACGAATTCGGCCAGACGACCATCCTTGCGGATGGCCGCCGCGATCTTCAGGCCGCGCGCGAAGGCGTCCATCCCTCCGATGTGCGCGTGGAACAGGTCCACCGGCTCGAAGCTCTCGCGGCGGCATTTGGCGTCGAAGTTGGTTCCGCCCGTTGTCAGGCCGCCATACTTGAGAAGGGTGAGCATGATCTGCGTGGTCAGATAGACGTCCGTGGGGAACTGATCGGTATCCCAGCCCAGCAGCAAGTCGCCAGTGTTGGCGTCAATGCTTCCGAGCGCTCCGGCCGCCCCCGCGACCTCGAGGTCGTGCTGCATCGTGTGGCCCGCGAGGGTGGCATGGTTGGTCTCGATGTTCAGTTTGAGATGGCCCATCAGATCGTACTCGCGCAGGAAGTTCAGGCAGGCCGCGGCGTCGGAGTCGTACTGGTGTTTGGTCGGTTCCTTCGGTTTGGGCTCGATGTAGAACTGGCCCTTGAACCCGATCTTCTTTTTCCAGTCGACCGCCATGTGCAGGAAGGCGCCCAGGTGATCGAGCTCGCGCTTCATGTCGGTGTTCAGGAGCGTCGAGTAACCCTCGCGCCCTCCCCAGAAAACGTAGCCCGCGCCGTCGAGTTCGTGCGTGACCTCGATGGCCTTCTTGACCTGGGCCGCGGCGTGGGCAAAAACGTCGGCGTTGCAACTGGTGGCCGCCCCATGCATGTAGCGCGGGTGGGCGAACAGGCAGGCGGTGCCCCACAATAAACCGACGCCGGTGTCGGCTTGGTGCTTCTTCAACTCCTTGACGACTCGATCCAAGTTCCGGTTCGTCTCGCGCAGGGTCCGCCCCTCCGGCGCGACATCCCGATCGTGGAACGCGTAGAACGGAGCGCCCAGCTTCCGGCAGAACTCGAAGAGCACAGCCACGCGTTTGAGCGCCATCTCGAGCGAATCGGACCCGTCTTCCCAGGGACGATGCCACGAGCGGTTCATGCCGAACATGTCGGCTCCGACCCCGCGCAGCGTGTGCCAGAAGACGACCGAGAATCGCAGATGATCCTTCATCGGCTTGCCCTCGACCATCTCCTCCGGATTGTAATGTTTGAAGGCCAAGGGGTTTTTCGAGTCGGGCCCTTCGTAGCGGATGGGGGCGATGCCGGGGAAGAACTCCGCGCGTGCGGTTCGTTTTTTCATGCGTGTTGTCAGCTTTTGGGCGCACATTAGCGGGGCCGGGCGGACGTGACAAGACGTGTCTTCGGCGCATTGACACGAGCAGGGCATCCTCCATACTGGCGGGCATGAGCAAGCCAATCTTCCCACGCAGTCCGCGCGAAACAATGTGCGGCTGGGTCCATCTGCCCCGGTACGTCGACAAGATTCGCCTCCACCTGGCGGGCCGACTTCACCCCGACTACCACGCGAACCTGGGCCAGGGCTTTGACGGGCGCTGGCTGGCGGCGGCCGGCGTAGCGCACGCCCAGATGGTCGAGGTGGTGCGCCAGTCGATCACCGACGGCGAGGTCTGTGACTGGGTGCGCTGCAACGTGAGAAAGACCGATGCCGAGAAGGCGGCGCATCGCCAGGAGGTTCTCGGTTTTCCGGCATCGACGGACACCGCGATGCAGAGCCTGCTCGAAAGGCGCAAGGCGGAGGCCGGCATGGCGGATCGCGCCGAGATCACGACTTTTGTGGACTTCATCGATGCCGACGAGGGGCGGTTCGAGTAGTGTGGCCGAATAGTGTTTGACACTCTGGAAGTCGATTCCTAGTTTGACGAGGCAATTTTATGGCAGAAAACACACCGAATACGCCCGAGGCGCCGGCTCCTCCGAAGCCCGCCGAAGCTGCTAAGGTGCAGCCGAAGAAAGAGACCGTGCGGATCAGTCTGCCTCCGAAACCGACGGCGGCGCCCACGATCAAGATTCCCACGCCGGCTCCGGTGGCGACTCCCACCGCCGCCGCGGCGGCGGCGCCCGTGTCGGGCGCTGCTCCGGCGCCCGCTGCGCCCGCTGTTCCGGTGCCAAAGCCTGTCGCCGTTGCTCCGCCCTCGGCCGCTGCCGCGGCTGCCCCGCGCGCGCCATCGCGACGGGCTGCGGCATCTTCCGCGACCGGCATCACGATGTTGGACAACGGGCTGGCGGTGGCGGCGGCAGTTCTGGGCCTGGCGGCATTGGTGAGCGTCTTTCTGTTGCTGCGCATGCTCCAGTTCCAATGAGGCGTCGGCGACCGGTCTGACAACCGGCCGGCCGTTCTCCGAATTCCGAAAGGGGCTGCACACATGGGCTTCGAGAAAATCCTTACGCTCACCGCGGAGACGTTTGACGGTGAGATTGCCGGGTCGCCTGTCCCCATGCTTGTGAATTTCTGGGCCGATTGGTGCGCCCCGTGCCACAGCATCGCGTCCCTGCTCGACGATTTGGCCATCGAGTACGATGGCCAGGTCCGCTTCGGCAGGGTCAACGTCGACATCGAGCAGCGGTTGGCCGCCGAATACCGCATCAGCGGCGTGCCGACGCTCCTTCTTTTCAAGGACGGTCAGGTGCAGGACGTCATCGTGGGGCTGAAGAACCGGCAGGATCTCGTCGCCAGCCTCGAACAGGCGCTCACTCCCGCATGAGCCCCTGGCGCAAGCCGTGCCGTCATGCCTCTGATTGTCACGCCGGGTCGGCTCGCGCGGCTGGGGGAATTCTACTACCAGCTCAAGTCGATGCAGGCGGCCGGCTTGAGCCTCATCCAGGCGCTCGATCAGCTTCGGCTCGCCTCGCCCAGCCGATCGCTGGTCCGCCCAATCGAGCGTCTGCTCGACGGATTGAACCACGGGCTCTCTTTCACCGAGGCGCTCAAGAGCCTCGGACGCTGGCTGCCGTCATTTGACCTCGCACTGCTCGCCGCGGGCGAACAGAGCGGACGCCTCGATTCGGTCTGCGGGCTCCTGGCCCAGTACTACCAGAACCGCGCCGCACTGGCGCGCCAGGTGATCTCCTCCCTCATCTATCCGGCGGTGATCGTCCATGCCGCCATCTTGCTCGGTCCATTCCCGCAGTTCTTTCTGAGCGGCGATCTTGTCACCTATGCCCGGCAGACGTTGGGCACCCTCCTGCCGATCTACGGCGTGGTCCTGCTTGGAGTCATGGCCTGCCAGAGCCGGCGTGGACTATTCTGGCGCTCCGCTGTCGAGCGCCTGCTTCAGCTCATCCCCGTGCTCGGCCGGGCGCGGCGAAGCCTGGCCCTGGCGCGCCTCACGGTGGCGCTCGATGCCCTGCTCGAAGCCGGGGTGTCCGCGGTCGAAGCCTGGCCTCTGGCGGCCGCGGCCAGCGGGTCGCCGGCGCTCGGGCGCGATGTGGCGGGTTGGAAGACGCGCCTGCTGGGCGGCGACGCGCCGGGCGACCTGCTGCCGCGGGCGCGCTCTTTCCCGAGTTTCTTCTCGAATCTTTACCGGACGGGGGAGATCAGCGGCACGCTCGATGACGCCCTCAAACGCCTGCGCGTCTACTACGAGGACGACGCCCAGCGCAAGATGAAGGCTCTGGCCTTCTGGGTCCCTTTCGCCATCTACATCGTGATTCTGATCCTGCTCGCCATGACAGTCGTCGGGTTTTGGGTCGGCCACTACAACGCAATCCTCGATACGGACTACTAGCCGTCGGACGCATCCGCTCCTTATGACCGTTGACGAAATCCTCTCCAACGAACCGCTGCGCCTCGAAGAGTTTCCCGTCGCGCGGCGCGCCGTTTACCTGGCCCATGCCGGCGTTTGCCCCCTGCCGCGCCGCGTACAGGCCGCCTTGACCGCCTATGCCGCGCAAGGCACCACGGGCGACCAGGAGGAGGCGGTGCCGCCCTCGTTTCTGGCGGAAGCGCGTCAGGCCGCCGCCCGGTTGATTGGCGCCGCGCCATCGGAGATTGCCTTTGTGGGGCCGACGTCTCTGGCGTTGAGCTTTGTGGCGGCGGGTCTGCCGTGGCGACGAGGCGACAATGTGCTGCTGTATGCGGACGATTACCCGAGCAATGTCTACCCGTGGATGGCCCTGGCCTCGAGAGGGATCGAGGTGCGCACGCACGAGACGGACGCGCTGGGGCGGATCGTGCCCGAACAGGTTCTGGCACGCGCGGACGATCGCACGCGCCTGGTCGCGCTTGCCTCCTGCCATTTCGTCTCCGGCTGGCGCCTCGAATACCAGGAGATCGGGCGGCGCTTGCGCGAACGGGGAATCTGGTTTTGTCTCGATGGAATCCAAACGCTCGGCGCCTTTCCGCTGGACGCGTCGTGCGTGGATTTCCTGGCCGCGGACGCCCACAAGTGGTTGCTGGGGCCGTGCGCCGCCGGGATTCTCTACGTGCGCAAGGAACTGCAGCCCCAGCTCGCCCCGCTGGCCTTTGGCTGGAACAACGTCCGCTGTCCGGGCTTTGTGGCGGAACCCGAGCTGGTCTTGCAGGGCGACGCGCGCCGTTACGAGGCCGGGAGCGCGAACCTCCTTGGCCTGGTCGGGCTCAAAGCGGCCTGCGATCTGATTCTCGAATTCGGAGTGGATGCGATTGCCGCCGAACTGCTGCGCAAGCGGGCTTGGCTCATTGCCGCTCTGCAAGCCAAGGGCCTCTCGGTGCTCGGCGCGGACGCCCCTCCCGCCAACGCCTCGGGCATCGTCACCGCCTTTCGTCCCGGAGCCGATATGACGCCGCTGCACCGGAGTCTGGCCGAGCACGGTGTGATGACGTCGCTGCGCACGGATCGGACCGGCCAGAACTACGTCCGTTTTTCTGCGCATTTCTACAACGCAGACAGCGAACTCGAGAGGGCTGTTGGGGCTCTGCCATGACGTGAGGCGCGAACACGAAGTGAAAGGCGATGCGATGCTTAAGCACACTAGTTGGACAACGCGCCTGCCGGGCTCGATCCGTCGGACGGCGCCCTCGGCGTTCGGGGCAATCGTTGCCCTCGGGCTGCCGATCTTCGAGTCGCTTTCCGGCCAGCCGGATCGATCCAGCCCGCCCTGGACGTTCGCGCAACTCGAAGCGCCTCCGCAATGGGAGGTCCTCGAGCGTCCGAAGGCCGAGGGCGTCCGCGCCATTGCGTTCGCAGGCCTGCCCTTTCGGGGAAGGCCGACGCAGGTATTCGCGTGGCTGGGCGTGCCCGAAGTTGCCTCGGGCCAGACCGTCCCCGCGATGGTACTCGTCCACGGCGGCGGCGGCACTGCCTTCGACGAATGGGTCCGCCTCTGGATGAAGCGCGGGTACGCCGCGATCGCAATGGACACATGCGGGCAGGTGCCGGTCGGCAACTACGGAGAATGGACGCGCTCCGAGCGGGGCGGGCCGCCCGGGTGGGGCGGCTTCGATCAACTGAGCTGGAATCCGGAGGACCAGTGGACCTTTCATGCGGTGGCCGATGTCGTCTTGGCGCACTCGCTGATCCGCTCGCTACCCGGAGTGGATTCCGAGCGTGTGGGGTTGACCGGCATTTCCTGGGGCGGCTATCTGACATGCATCGTCGCGGGCGTCGATGCGCGCTTCAAGCTGGCCGTTCCGGTCTACGGCTGCGGCTATTACGACAAGACCGTTTTTGCCGCCGACCTGCTCCGGCTCGGGCGCGACGAGGCCTCGCGCTGGATGCAGTTGTGGGACCCGTCGGTCTATCTGCCGGCCGCGGCGATGCCGATGCTTTGGGTGACGGGAAGCAACGACTTCGCCTACACGCTCGAAGCCCTCCAGCTTTCGTATCGCCTCCCCCAGGGCCCCCGATCGCTCTGCGTCCGGTTGCGCATGCCCCACGGACACCATGGGCCGGGGGAGAACCCCCGCGAGATTCACGTCTTCGCCAACAGCATCCTGAAAGGCGAGACCGGCCTGCCCCGCATCCTTGGCGCCGGCAGGGAGGGAACGAACGTCTGGACCGCCTACGCGTCGAAGGCGCCTGTGGTCAAGGCCGAGCTGAATTTCACGCGGGACAGCGGCGCGTGGCAGAAGCGCCGATGGGAGGCGATCCCGGCCGGTCTCGAGGAGTCCAGGGCAACCGCGATATTGCCGGAGGGAACGCGCGCATACTATTTCAACCTCTTTGACGAACGCGAGTGCGTGGTGAGTTCGGAACACGAGGAGTGCCCTTAATCGCAGCAGTCCTCGTTATGAGAACACGGCGCTGATACCGTTTCCAATGTTGTTCATAAGGGCGCGGCATCTTTGTAGAAACCGCGAGCCATCTCCAGATCCATGACCCGGAGGCGCGCACGATTAGCGCAGCGAGTTTCCGGAACTGGGTACTGCATCAGGCGGTGATAGTTGTTCGACTGTGTGCTGGCCAACGGGCTCGGACCGTGTGATCGGCGGCGGCAGGAACTGGTACGGCCAGCACCACAGGCTCGTCTGCACCTGGGTCTGCCGGTCAGCCAACCGCTTCCGCTACGACCCGGACAACAGGAACAACAACCTCGGGTTCGGGGTCCTGCTTGCCCGTGGTCAGTGAACCAGGCGATCGAGCGGGAATTCCCAGGCCTCAGCCTGGCGCATCATGTCGGTCCAGGTGACCTCGCTCTTGGCGTAGGCGGCGGTGCGTCCGAGGATGGTTGTCAGGTTGCTGCGCACGCTGGGGGCGACGGTCGGGTTGCTGAAGTCGCCCTGGGCGATGCCGGCGTGGAAGGCCTTGACGTTGTTCTCGACGCCTTCGGCGTAGATGCGGCTGGTCTGGCCGCCGTTGTACTTGTCGTCGCAATGCACCACCACCGGGCCGCCGTAATGGGTGTCGATCGTGCCTTCCGTCCCGTAGATGCGGCACTGGATGTCGTCCCAGTAGCGTCCAACCTGTTTCGAGGAGAAACTGATCAGCACGTCGTTGGGGAACCAGAACACCACCGCGAAGTGATCCCAGCAGTCGCCGGCGAACGGGCGCGCCCGGCCGCCGGTGCCGAAGGCGCGGACCGGGGCCGCGTCGAGAATCCAGGTGCAAACGTCGAGGGAATGGATGTTCTGCTCGGTGATGACGTCGCCGCTGAGCACGCGGTCGACGGCCCAGGCGCGGACGCGCGCCTCGGGATTGCCGATGTTCTTCCTGTATTCATCGTCCATGCCCTGGAAATAGAGGCTGCATTGGTAGGTGGACTCGCCGCTGACGAGTTTGCCGATGGCGCCCGCATGCACGCGTTTCACGGCCTCGATGTAGGCCGGCTGGGCACGTGTCTGGAAATCGACCAGGAACGCCCGCCGGTTGGCGGTGGCCAGCCGTCCGCTCTCGGCGATGGACAGGCAACCGGGCACGTCCACGGCCACCGGTTTGGCCAGGTAAACGTGCTTGCCCGCCGCGACGGCGTCGGCGGCCTGCATCGGGTGGAAGAACGGCGGCGATTGGATGGCGACGGCGTCGACCTTGTCCAGCATGCGTCGGTACCCATAGAGGCCGCTGAAGCGCATCGCCTCCGGGATGCCGTGCTTGGCCCCCGCCGCGTCGGCCTTGTCCTGGAAGTAGTCGGCGCAGGCGACCACGTCGAATCCGCCATGCTTCTTGAAATAATCCAGAATCCACGTGCCCCGCCCTCCGCAGCCGATCAAGCCGAGTCTGATTTTCGCGTCGGCGTCCGCCCCGCGCACCAACTGCGGGCTGAGCACGCCGAATCCCAGCGCGGTTGCGCCGGCACCGGCGCCGGCCAAGAACTGACGGCGGTTCAATGGGGTGGATGATGGCGACGAGGTGGATGGGTGAGCAGACACGGCGTTCTCCGGTTTGAATGGTCTCATGACAGTGCGCGGGCGGCGCGCATGGCGCGTCCATGCGATCCGCCGTTCCGACGAGCCGAACAATGGCCGCCCCCGGGGCGTGGCGCAAGCCGCATGTGCGACAGCCGCATGTGCGATCCGCATGTGCGATCCGCGGCGTGCGTGTTCGGGGGCGTCTCACACCATTGATGCGAGCGCATTGTCTTTTCACACGCCGAGGTTGTGCCGTGTCTCATCCAATTCAACCTGCAGGCCGGGGTGCAAATCCTCCAGCAGAAACTTCCACAGACGGGCTGAAGCCAGCAAGTCCGGGTCGCGCAGACGCAGAATGTCGGCGACCCGTCGGGCCACGGTTTCATCGCGACATAGTTGATACAGGCGCTTCCAATCTTCCGTGCCCCCGCGCTGGATGATGTTCAACCAATCCAGCGGCGTCGCCGTCTTGGTGCTTCGCGAGGGATTCATGCGGGTCCTCCTTGGGGCCAGTCCGGCGGCAGCGCCGCCGGCAACGCGCCGTCGAGTTCCTGCTTGAGCAAGGCCCGCCCCAGTTTGCGGCACTCGCCAGCCACGAACGGCCAGTCCGTGAACGGCGCTCGGAGACCCTTGTACTCCGCCAACGCAATTGCCGCAGCGTCCACCGGCTCGCCTTCGCACGCCTCAGCGAAGGCACTGAGCCAGGTTTGTGGCGTGCGCAGGCCGTAAACGAGGTTCAACACGCGCAGCGCGCCGACCGCGGCTTGATCGCCGAGGCGATTTGCCAGCGCGGCGGTATCCACGTAATCCCGCAAGGCGCGACGCTCGGTCAAAAGGAAGGCTTTGATACGGAGCATCTCGGCTGGAGTGGGAACGAGCAGCCCGGCGACGCGCGTGGTGTGGAGCGGCACCGAGCGGCGCAGTTGACGGACGCCTAGTTCCACGCTGCCGCGCTCGCCGAGGATCAGGACGGGTGGGTTGATGCGGTTGGTGCGCCAGCCTTCCCAAGCCGTCAGGTTTGCCTTCACTTCCTCGAATCGCGCGTTCAGTTGAGGTGTGACCACATCCACATCCAGCGAGAAGCGATGGCCGCAATGCACCGCTGCTGCCGTGCCGCCCACTGCGATCGGCGACAAATCAGACAGCCGCGCTTGCAAGGCGCATCCCTCGGCCAAGACTCGTTGGAAGTCCGGAACGTCCACGCCCGGGATCGTAACGCTTGGGCAAAAGGGCTGCACGGAAAAAGCCGGGCCGGCAGTTCTCATTTTGGCCAGGGCCTCCGGCGGAAACCGGCTGAAGCCGGGACACCCAATCACGTCCGACGCTTCGGCGTGCTGTTCGGTGTACAGCCTTCAGGCGACTCGTGGCCAACCCTAGAATCGCTGAAGCCAGCCCGTCTCTGCTTGGCAGGGCGGGCAAAGGGGCGTATGGTGTCGGCATTGTGAAAGGCAGAGATCTCGCGTTCATGGGCCGGGCGTGCTTAGCCCTGGCGGTTCTGGGATTGAGTGCCTCGCTGGTCGGGCAGGAGACCTCCGGGCAATGGCCGAGGCAGGTCGAGGCGCCCCAAGGACAGTGCATGATCTTCCAGCCGCAGCCGGCGGCGATCGAAGGCGATCGGCTGAGCGCGCGCGCGGCGCTGGCCGTGACGCTAGCAGGGTCGACCAACGTTGTGTTCGGCATCGCCCAAATCGAGGCGCGCGCCGTGCAGGACCCGAGCGGGAGGGAGACCGTCATTTCCGAGGTCACGCTGAACCAACTCAACTTTGCCCCAGCCAATGCGGCTGCGATGGCCGGCCTGGCTGACACACTCGGACCCGAACTGTCCAAGGTTACCTGGACCATGCCCTCGGACACTCTGCGGGCTGGTCTGGACGCGGTCGAATGGCAGCGTGCAGCCGCGCTGGGTATTGCGGCCAACGCGCCCCGCATTCTGTACAGTCAAAAGCCGGCGACGCTGATCGTGCTCGATGGTCCTCCGCAACTGCGCCAGATCCCAGACTCGAGGATGCAGCGTGTGATCAACACGCCATACGCGATGCTGTTCGATCCTACGTTGCAGCGCTATTGGCTGCGCGGCTCGTTCGAGTGGTTTTCTGCCTCGGATTGGCGGGGCGAATGGACTCCGGCCGCTCAGCCGCCGGCCGAGGTCGCGGCGGCGTTGCCGGCCGAGGTCGCCGGCGAGGCTCCCGCGGTCGGGCGCCTCACCGCGGTGTCCCCGCGAATTCTAGTATCGACTGAGCCGGCCGAACTGATCGTGACGCATGGCGAGGCCACGTATGCGCCGGTTGCCGGGAGTGACCTGTTGTACGTGAGCAACAGCGAGCAACTGCTGTTTTTCACTCTCGATACCAAGGAGTACTACGTTGCCTTGTCGGGCCGATGGTATCGGAGTCCCGCCCTGACTGGTCCGTGGGATGCGGTGGCGGCGGATGCCTTGCCGCCGGCCTTTGCCAAGATCACGCCGGGATCGCCCAAGTCCGAGGCGCTGACCTATGTGGCGGGAACGGTGGAAGCGCAGGATGCCGTGGTGCAGGCCGCCATTCCGCAGATCACCGCCGTCGAACGCGGTCCGGCGGACGTCGAGGTCGAGTATGAGGGCACGGCGCAATTCCAGCCGGTGGAAGGCACCTCTGTGCAGTACGCTACCAATACCGTCGATGCAGTCTTCCTGGTCGGAGGGAACTACTACATGTGCCGCGACGCCGTCTGGTACACCGGCCCCAGTCCGGACGGGCCGTGGTCCGTGGCCACGTTCGTGCCTTCGGAGATCCAGTCGTTGCCCCCGAGCAATCCGCACTACAATGTCAAGTACGTGTACGTGTACGGGGTGACGCCCCAGGAGGTCTATGTCGGGTACGAGCCCGGCTATTCAGGCTGTTACGTCTACGGGCCGACCGTGGTCTACGGCACCGGATGGTGGTATCCCGGGTACTACGGGCCGTCGTACTATTGGGCGTATCCGGCGACGTTCGGATTTGGCTTCTGCTACAATTCGTGGTCCGGATGGAGCGTCGGTTTCGGCTGGGGTTACGGTTGGCTCAGTTGCGGGTACCGGTGGGGATGGAGCGGGTGTTATCCGTGGGGGTGGTGGGGGCCGAGAGGCGCCTATTGGGCATGCGCGCCCCGGTATCCGTGCTATGACAGGTACCACCACGGGCGCGATGGCTACGGTGGCCACGGACGTGGCGGTCCACCAGTCCGGAGCGGAGATCACGCCGGGCTGCGGCCGGGTTTGAGGCCCGATCGGCCATCGGGTGGGATTCGACCAGACGTTCCAGGTCCGAACGACCGGGTGAACAATGCGCAGCGTCGCAGTCTTCCGCCTTACGCGCGCACGGTCAGGGCGCCCTATCAGCAACCGACTGCGCTCAGGCCGGCGGAGGGTGCTGCCTCGAGATCGAGTGTCGGAGGCGGTCCGAGCCGGCTGGCGGAGACCACTCGATCGCAAGTGCCGATCAGCCCGGGCTCAATGTCCCAGCAGTCGCCTCAGGCTCGTCCGGGAGACGCCGGTTCGCCGAACCGCTCGATTGTTGGCCGCGCACCCGACGCGGTTACGAATCCCGTCGCGCGGAGGGAGGGAATTCAACCGGAACGTTCGTTTGCCGGTTCGAGCGCAAGTGCGCCCGCAAGAACAACGCCGGCACGTAACCAGACTGTTGTCAGCCGGCAACCGGCGGCCGTCGCGGGAGGGGTCCCGGGAAGCTCTTCCGCCGCGCCGAATCGCGTGACAGCCGAGAGGGCGAGTCGTCCGGTTGCCGCTGCGCCCGTCTCGCGTCCGAACACAATCGGTTCGGGACCTTCCGTGCGCTCGACCTTGCCCGCGGCTCGCAGTTACTCGCCTCCGGTACGGTCGATGCCGTCGCAACCGCCGGTCTCGATGCGCGGCGGATCGTGGCCCGGCTCCAGGCCAACCTATGCGCCATCGGCGCCTCAGACCGTTACCCGAACTCCGTCGATGGGGGGTGGGTCAGTCTACCGCTCGGCGCCGTCGCGCGCTCCCGCACCCTCCTACGGCACGATCAGTCGCGCTCCCTCGATGCGGGCGCCTGTTGCGGCGCCGTCGGCACCGACTCGAGGAAGTTACTCGCCGCGATCGAGTGCGCCGATGGGGTCGGCGCCGACTCGTTCCTCGGGGGGGGTCTACGGAGGGTCGATGGGCCGGGGCAGTTCGTCGTGGGGCCGCTGATTAGCGAGGCTCGGCCTGAAGGCGCGCGTGCCAGACGGTGTCGATCCATTCGCCGCGCTGGAATCTGGCTTTCAAGCACTCTCCTTCCTGGCGCAATCCGGCCTTTTCGAGCGTTTTGCGGCCGGCGACGTTGCGCCGGTCGGTGACGGTCGCGATACGATGCAGGTTCAGTTTTCGGAAGGCGAAGTCGAGAATCCCGCCCACCGTCTCGGCGCCCAGGCCGTGGCCTCGGTGATTCGGGTGGATGAGCATCTGGAAACCGAGTTGGCGGAGATCATCCTCGATGAAATGGAGTGAGGCGATGCCGATCAGTTTGGGATTCTCGCGCAGGACGAGGCCCAAGTTGAGCGCGACACCGGTTTGGGTGAAGATCACGGCTTGGTCTTTCTCGATCCACTCGATGACACCGGCTTCATCCAACGGATTCCAATCGAGGTAACGAAACGACTCCTCGTCGGACATGAGTTCGAGCAGGTCTTTCCAGTCGTCGGGCGCAAAGCGTCTCAAGACCAGCCGTCGAGTGTTGAGAGGCAGGGGCAATAGCAGTCCGTACTCCTGGCTTTGTGCAGGGACAACAACCACCGCGAAGCAGAGCGGGCACTCTTGGGGAAGACCCACGCGGTGGTCTGGGAACGAGATGGCACGATTGCAGTGGGGGCACTTGAAGTCGATGAAGACCGGTTCAGGCGTTTCTGGTGTCATAATCGCAAGATGCCGCAAGCGTAACATCGGCTCTCCGCCAAAGCACTGCAAAAATTGGAATTGACCGAACCGAACCTGAGCCGCACCGGGCAATGGCTTAACGTGAGCTTCAGCGTGTGGTTAAACCGACGACTCGGGCGTTGCGGGCACTTGTTCCAGGGCCGGTTCGGGTCTGAGGTGGCGGACCACGATTTCGTGGAGGCTGGAGGAAGTCATCGCGAACGTGGAGAAGGTGAAAGGGCGGATCTGGAGGGAGATTCGGGATCAGTCCGGGGATGACGGGCGGGACCTGGCATTGCCCATCGGGCGGCGGGCTTACGGGTTGAGGCCGGGGAACTGGCGGCGGCGGCGGCGGGGATGATCGATTACATGGCGGTGTCGGCCGCCCTGCGGCTGCATGAGCGGCGGCTGCAGCGGAGCACCTCCGGGCGGGAACGGTTGAAACAAGCATCCGAAATGTAGAATGCGAGATGTGACTCCACCCGGCGCGGCTGCGCGCCAAGGTGCCGGCTTACGGATCACTCCCCTCGGGCGCCGCCATTCCCGACTCGTTCCTCGAGTCTCTGAGGAATCGCAAGGCGGAGTTCAAGGGACGCTGACGAGATGGCCGCATCGTCCTTGACTGGTTCTGCGAGGCTGTGCACGCTGCGACCCGTTTCAAAGAACACATGACTCTCGACAGGTTGCAGGGCGATGGCCTGCATGTGCCAGCCGTTGGTGACGATGGCATTGCGGGTCGGGCCTTGTGGGAGTGCTGCGCAAGACCGGCTGGGCTGGCTCCACCTAACACGGTCGGCTCACACAGATGAGGAACGTTGTCCCAGAACACTCGTCGGATATGGCGGCGAACCTCTGCACGGATCACCGTCGGCGGATAAAACACAGCCTCGGTGCTGCCGAGAGCTACGCCCATCGCAAACCGCGCAAGCACGATGCAGAGATGGCGCTGATCCGGCGTGGGATGGCGCTGGCGGCCGGCGTGCGAACGGTCCTCGATGCGCCGTGCGGGGTCGGACGCGCGACCATTTTGCTTGCGCGGATGGGGTATATTGTGACCGGCATCGACCTGGGCAAGGGGGCGATAGAAGTCGCGCGCAGGCTGGTGACGGAAGCCGCAGTTGCGGTGCGTATCGAACAGGAGGATATGGTTGCGCTGACCTTCGCGGGCGGCGCCTTCGATGCCGTTTTGTGTTTCCGTTTGATCCATC
Source organism: Verrucomicrobia bacterium ADurb.Bin006 (assembly GCA_002071485.1). Classification (GTDB taxonomy): domain Bacteria; phylum Verrucomicrobiota; class Verrucomicrobiia; order Limisphaerales; family J093; genus MWFF01. Next base: position 43,435 of record MWFF01000065.1, read on the forward strand.
ACCTGCCGACGGCAGCGCATCGTGAAGAGATCATTCGCGAACTGTGCCGCGTGGCGAGGCGCCATGTCCTCATTTCGTACTTGAGTCCGTGGTCATTCACCTCGGTGCGCAGGCTTCTCTGGAGGAAGCTCGGTCTGAAGGGCGGCAGGACTGTCCAGTACGTCACATCGCGCGCGGACATCGCACGGCATTTCAGACAACACGGATTCTCGCTTGTCAGGGACCTGGCGCAGGCGCCCTTGCTGCATTCGTTGCACCTGGCGGTCTTTGGGAGAGACCTCGTTTGATATCGGCCATGACAGCGAGGCGCGGATGCGATTTTGTTGGGTCCGACTGGAAGGCCGTGCTCGCCCACAACGGGCTCGGCGATTTCGAGGCGCTGTGGCATCTGGAGGCCGTTGAGGTCGACGCGCGCAATTGTCATCGCGGCGGCTGGAGCGCAGTGTCACGCTGGGAACTCGCCCTGCCGAACGGTGGCGTGGCGCGGGTCTATATTAAGCGCCAACAGAATTTTCGCACGCGCTCGTTGCGGCATCCGCTCGCAGGCGATCCGACGGCGTTGCGCGAATTTCGCCAGATGGAGTTTCTGCGCCGCCGGGGGATTCCGTGTCCGGAGACGGTCTACTGTGCAGTCCGCCGGCGGGGGCGGGAACATCGCGCCGTGCTTGTGACCGAAGAACTCGACGGATTCGCCGACCTCGAAGAGCTTGCGGCACGCTGGGTCCGAGACGGCAAGGCGCCGCCTGGAGTGCGGCGTCGCGTCGTCGACGCCGTGGCGGAACTGATTGGCAAGCTGCACGCGCACCGCATCCGGCATGGCTGCCTTTATCCGAAGCACCTCTTCGCCCGGATCGGCGCGGACGGCCGGGTGGAGCTGCGGTTGATCGATCTCGAGAAATCCGGATGGCGTCCGTTGAGAGCCTTGTTTGTGGTGCACGACCTGGCGGCGTTGTGTCAGCACGCAATGAAGGCATGGAGCCGCAGCGAACGTCTGCGCTTTCTTTGCGGTTATCTCGGAAGGAAACGAGCGACACCCCCGGTGCGACGCCTGTGGCGGCGCATCGATGCGCGGCTCGCTCGCAGGAGGCAGCGGCGACTGCCGGCCACCGGCCCGCGTGCAAGCTGAATTGGCCCGCGCCGAGCTCAACACGCTGCCCAAGCACAAAAACGAATCTCCTGCACAATGTCGGTTTTGCCAGCTCAATAATAATACCACCGTCTCGGTGCCAATCTTTGTTTCGTCCTGAATCGGTGTGGGGACTGTCTTCGCACCGAGTCGGTGAGGGTCCAGATCATGAGCGGCGCGACAGTTCGCCAATCCTGATGCGGCGGACCAGACGGTCAAATGACCACAGGCCGGACATCAGGCGCAGTTTCGCTACGGGCGGAGCAAGGCGACCTGATTTGTCTTGAGCCAGCCGACGCCGCGGCTGGCGCCTGAGACCTGGAACCACCCGCGTTTTTCGTCGAGGACGACCAGTTCCTGGCCATCCGGGAGAGTCTGCAGGCTGGGTGATTCGTCGAGGGGACCGTGCCTGAGAATGGTCTCGGGTTGGACGACAACGGCGTGTCGGGTGAGGCCTTGGTCGTGCCATGTCGTGAACAGGCCCATCGCGCTGAAGAGGAGGGCGACACCGCCTGCGACGATGGGGAGTCTGAGGCGGGCGGCCAGGGAAGGGTTCAGGTGCAGGAGGCTCCAGAGACCTAGCCATCCCCAGGTGAGAACCGCCGTGAGGACTGTCCATTGGTCGAGCGTGAGACGCGGCAGCGCGCGGCGCCAGCGGGAGGCTGGGGCGGGCGGGCCGCCCTGGATTTGGGTGCGGGTGAAGCGCAGGTTGGCCTGGATATCCGGGTCGCGGGGGGCGAGGCGTTCGGCGTGGCGATACCAGAGCAGGGCACGGCCCAATTGGCCCGCTTTGAAGCAGGCGTTTCCGAGGTTGTAGCAGACCGAGGCGGAGATTTTGCCCGACTCGAGGACGCGGGTGTAGGAAGCGATGGCCTCGGTATAATCGTTCTTTTCGTATTGGAGGTTGCCGCGTTCGAAGTTGACGGCGGGGGCATCGGCGGCCCGCACCGTTGCTGCAAGAATGAGGAGCAGCAGGAAAAGCCACGACGTGCGGTGCGGCAGGCAGGTCGGTGCAGGCAGGTGGGAGAGGGTCGGGCTGCCTGCCGCGTCGGATGCGGCGCAGGGGCGTCTGGAGTGCGGCGCTTCAGCGCCGCGGTTCGCGTCGGAGTTCATGGGCGGTGTGCTCATGGTCCGGTTTGAATCTTCTGGAGTTGGCGTAAGGCGGATTTGACTCTGGCTGCGACGGCTTGGAGGTCGTGGCTGATGGCGCCTGGGGCATAGCGCTGCTGATTGCAGGCTTGGAACAGTTCATGGAGGTCGGCGATGAGCTCCGGCGGGACATCGTATTCGGGCAACTGGTTCTCGAGCACGGCCTCGGTGATGGCGGCTGAGGGAAGATCGAGCCGCTCGCCCAGTTGTTCCTGCAAGAGGCGAAATATGACGGCGAAGAAGCCGTTGGCGTCGCCTCTGGCGGCGTGTTTCGACAGTTCGCCTAGACCCTGGCGGATCACGCGCTGAACAGCCGCGCGCCGAACCGTGCGGGGGTGGGCGGCCAGGTGTTCGCGGCGTTTGCGCCATGCGAAGGCTGCGCCGAGCAGGAGCAGCGGGACCAGTTGAAGGGCGAGGAACGAGTGACGGAGCAGGAGAGGCGGCCGGATTTGGGCCAATGCGCCCATCCGCTGTTTAAGACCGACGATGTCGTCAGGCGGGGCAGGGGAGGACTGGCTCGATGAAGGGGCGGCGGGGGAAGGCGTCAACGCATTCGCGCGTCCGGCGGGTCTGACGACGATGGGCGTGGGCGGGTGGGTGAGCGTTCGATACGCCTTAAGCGCGGGGTTGAAGAAGGCGAAGGAGAGCTCCGGGAGGGTCTTCACGCCGACGTGCTGCGGGACGACATCGTATTGGAATATTTTGGCGCCTTCCACGCCCAGCGGATCGGTGGTCTCGATCTCGGTCGTGGGCGGGTATGTTGTGAAATCGCGCCAAGAATCCAGCGGGGGGAGGTTGACGCTCTCGAGGGAGCCTTTGCCTGTCACCTGCACTTTAAGCCGGATGGGCTCACCCACGGCGACGTTGGTGGGGCTGGCCATGACCGAGAATGCGAAGTCGCCGACCGCCCCGGCGAACTCCGCGGGCCGGTTGTCCTTGGGCAGGGGGTGAACTTCGATAGCGAGAAGATCGCTGGTCAGCTTGAGGGGGCGCAATTCGTAACGCGGCCTGAAAGGATTGTCGAAGAAGTCCTCGAACGGGTCGCCTGTCCGCCTGCGCTCGGTCGGAATGCGCAGGGAGAGGCGGCATTCGGCAGGGCCGAGCTCGAGGATGCCCTCGCGGTTCGCGACGGCTGTGGTCATGAGCGAGATCAGGTGATAGACGGCGTTGCCGATCTGCACCTGACGGGGCGCCGATTGGTGCGCCTTGCCGAAGGTGAATCCGGCCCCCGGCAGCGGCTGCATCTGGATGTCTTGTCCGCTCACAACGTAGAGCTGGGTCTCGATCGGGAGGACTTCGCCGACATAGACGTTGGTCTTGGCGGCGGTCAGGCGCAGGAAAGCGAGTTGGCCTTGCGCTTCCGACTCTGTCACTTGCGCATCCGCCTTGACGACCTTGAGAGTGAGCGGTTCGGTCGAGAGCTTGTCGTTGCCGATAGGCGCGACGATGCGCGGGATGGTGTAGTCGCCCGGCTGGGTGGCGGTGACGAAATAGAACAGGGTCAGCACCGACGACTGCTGGCGATTGACCAGGCGGATCGAAGAACCCTGGCCGCCGTAGGTGAACTGCACATTGGGCATTGGCGGAAAAGTCGGGGCCTCGGAGGGCTGACAGTTCTCGAAATTCAGCGAAAGTTTGGCGCTCTCGCCAACACGGATTGTGGAGCGATCGAGGGTGGCGGTCAGTTGAGCTGCATGCAGCGTAAGGAGCGCGGACAGGATCGCCACAAGGCAGAGAATCGAGCGAACAGGGGATGCGCCGAGACGCGCCATCGGCGCCGTGCCCGGCTGGCAGGCCTTGTTCAGACGTTCTGTGAATCTCTCCCGTTCCATTGCCTCAATTCGACATGGTCATGTGAATCGGAATCGGACGCCCGACTGTCGTGTCACCAGTCCCGCCGCAGTCCCGACGGCGCGCGCTGGGCTTCGGGAGGCACGAAGATCATGGGGCGCTCCTCGGATCTAGCCGCTTCCAACAACTGCCGGGCCTGCTCGGGCGTCATCTGTCCCATGATGACGCGGCCCATGGCTGCATTGGTCTCCTGCGAGGCCGGTGGCTGTTGATTGCGCGGCTTGGGTTGGGCTTCTTCGCGTTCATTGGATTCGCGCCTTTCCTCCGGATTGGGCTCTTTCTCCTCTTGGGCCGCAGGCTGCGGTTGCTTGTCCTGCCGGGATGGGTCCTGGGACTGCGGTTGCGGCTGGCCGGATTCCTTCTCGTTCTTCTGCGGCTGTTGGTTCTTTTGGTTCTGTTGTTGTTCGTCTTGCTGTTGTTGTTGCTGACGCTCCTGATGTTGGTTCTCTTTGTCGGTTTTGTCCTGATTTGGCTGCGATTGGTCCTTCTGATTCTGGGACTGCTCCTGGTCCTGGTTCTTGTCCTGTTGCTGTTGCCGATCCTGTTGCTGCTTGCGGAGTTCCTCGATCTTTCTGGCGACCAGGTCGCGATTGAACTGGGCATCTGCGTCCTTGGGATCGAGTTTCAGGCTGCTGTCGTAGTGGCGCAGGGCGTCTTCCCAATGAGCCAGCGTGTTGGTGGCGGCTGAGGCGCGTTCGCCCAGGCGGTACTGGGTGTTGGCCAGATTGTAGTAGGCGCGGGCGAGGAGTTGCGGATCGGAGGAAAGGACGGCTGCGCTCAGGGCTGTGGCTGCTTCGTCAAACCGTCCGGCGCGATAGGCGGCCGTGCCGGCGTTGTAGTGGAGGCGCGGGTCTTCAGGCTTCTTCTCGAGCAGACGACGGTATTCCTGCTCGGCATTGGAGAAGTTGCCGGACTCGAACTCCTGGAAGGCTTTGTGGGCGGAGGCGTGGGCGCCCCAAGGGAAGAGCAGGAGAGCGAGCAGGGCGACCATTCTGCGCAACGCGGCGTTCGCGGCATTCGCAGTCACCTCCGTGCGCCGGACGCGCTGGCGTTCGTTGACGAACATCTCAGCGAGCAGCAGGAAGATCGCAAGGCCGAGCGGCCATTGAAAGCGCTCGTAGTATTGGCGGAAACGGCGGGCGGCGTGCTCGCTGCGGGGCAGAGGGGCCAGCCGGACCTCATAGAGCAGCTTCAACGGATCCGGACCGCTGAGGCGCAGCATATCGCCCTTGGTTTTGGCGGCGATCTGTTCGAGCAACTGCATGTTAAGTTTTGAGACGACCGTCTGGCCGTCAAAATCTGACAGGTAAGTGGTTTTGCCTTGCTCGTCAACCACGCGCAGACGGTCACCTTCGAGCGTGCCGATGCCGACGGGGAAGATCAGGATTCCGGCATCGGCAGCCCGTGCGGCGGCTTCGAGCACGCCGGCCTCGTGATCCTCGCCATCGGTGAAGAGAACGAGAATCTTATGGTTGTCTTCGCTCTCCTTGAAGGCGCGGATGGCGGTGTCGATGGCCTCGGCGATAGCCGTGCCGCCTTGGGGGATGGTGTCGACATCGAGGTAATTGACGCTTTCGGCGAAGGCGTTGTCATCGAGCGTGAGGGGGCATTGGAGGAACGCGGTGCCCGCGAACGCAATCAGCCCGAGACGATCCGAGCGGGCTGCGCGCATCAAATCCAGAGCGGCGAGTTTGGCCCGGGCGAGCCGGTTGGGCGCCACGTCGGTGGCCAGCATGCTGCGGGAGGTATCGACGGCCACCAGGATGTCCAATCCGCGCTGATGGACTTCTTCCCAGGCGAATCCCAGTTGGGGGCGCGCCAGGGCGAACAGGATCAAGGCCACGGCGGCGCCCAGAAAGACGAGGCGCAGCTTCTGTCGACGGGTCGACACGCCGACTGTCAACTGGGCGAGCAGTCGGGATTGGACGAACTGGGCGATCATCGCCTGTTTCTTGCGCCAGGCCCAAACCAGGAACCAGGCGAGCAGGGGCAGGACGGCCGCCAGCAACCAGAGCATTTGGGGATGGGCGAAGGTCATCGTTCAGGGCAATTTGCGCCAGACGGTCTGGCTGAGGATGATTTCGAGCATGAGGAGGAGGAAGGCGGGCAGCGCCAGCCAGGGGAAGAGTTCTTTGAACCGCTGGTATTTCTTGGCCTCGACCTCCGTCTTTTCGAGCCGGTCAATCTCGTCGTAGATCTCGCGCAGCTTGGCGGTGTCGGTGGCCCGGTAGTAGGCGCCGCCGGTGCGCTGGGCGATCTGCCGCAGCGCCTCTTCGTCGATATCGACATCGACCTGCTGATAGCGTTTGTAGCCGAAGGGGTCGATGTAGGGCATGGGCGCCTTGCCGCGGGTGCCGACGCCGATGGTGTAGACTTTGACACCGAGGGCCTGGGCCGCTTCGGCGGCGGTGGCTGGCGGCACTTTGCCTGCGTTGTTTTGGCCGTCGGTCATGAGGATCACGATCCTGCTTTTGGCCTGGAGGTCGCGCAGGCGATTGAGGGCTGCGCTGAGGGCGGAGCCGATGGCCGTGCCGTCTTCGATGGTGCCCAGGTTCAACCGTTCGATTGTTTCGAGGAGGAACTCGTGGTCGAGCGTGGGCGGCGCAGCGATGTAGGGGCGTCCGGCGAAGGCGACCAGGCCGATCCGGTCGTTCTTGCGTTTGTGAACGAAAGTGCGGAGCACTTCCTTGGCCACCTGGAGGCGATTGGCCGGCTTGTCGCGGAGTTGAAAGTCCTCCGACTTCATGCTGCCCGAGAGGTCGAGTGCCACCACGATGTCGACGCCGCTGGCTTTCACCTTGGCCTCGCCCAGGCCAATCTGGGGGCGTGCCAGGGCGATGATCAACAGGGCCAGCGCAAGCCAGCGCATGCGGCGCAGGATGGCGCCGACGTGGGATTGGGTGAGGCCGGAGATGCCTTTGACCAGGGCCACCGAGGAGTAGAGGAAGGCGGGTTGACCGCCGAGCCGGCCTTTCAACCAGGCAGCCACGGGCAGAAGCACCAGACCAAGGAGAAGCCATGGATGGGCGAAGTGCATATCAGCCGTGACGGGATGGGTTGAATGCGGCGGCGGCCGGGGCTTCGCCTTGCTGAAGGCGATCGGGTTCGAGGTCCTCGAGACGGCTCCCGTCGCTTGCGGAAGGTGGAGTCTCTGGGCTCGGCGGAGCGGTCTCGGAGTCGAACGGATGGGGCTCTGTCTCCCCCACCAACCGGAGGGCGGCGGCGTGCAATTCGAGAAGCTCGACCTCGGTCGGTTCGTAGCGGGCGAACTTGACGAGGTCGCAGCGGGAGAGGAAGTCGCCCAGGCGCTCCTTCTGGTCGGCGTCGAGCCGTTCGCTGATTTGGAGTTCGAGGAGAAACTCCTCGGTTGTGCGCTCGGGGGCATGCAGGTCGAACCGCTCCTCGAGATAGGCGCGCAGGGCGTTCGAGACGGCGACGCAGAACGGTTCGGGCTGGCTGAGGAATTTGAGGGCGGCCTGGAGCTTCTCGCGAGCGCGGACGTGGGCCGGCACGGAGGGCACGCTCGGGGGGCGGGTTCGAGCGCGGCGCCGCCTGGTCCAGGCGGTCCAGGCGCCGAGGAGGAGCGCGAGGAGCGCCAGGGCCCACGCCGCCCAGACCCAGGGGTTGGGGATTTCGACGGGCGGCTTGACCTCGCGAATGTCGAGTTCGACCGCGGCGTTGGTGGCGGGCGCCGACTGGGGCGGAGTGAGAATCTTGAGTGGAGCGCGCGTGGCCATGTCAACCGTGACGGCGGCGCTTCTCGCGCATCTCGAAGAAGCGCCCCAAAGCCGCCGCGTAGGGGCGATCGGTTCGCAGTTGGATGGAATCGACCTTGGCGGCACGAAAGATTTTCAGGAGGTCGCGCTGGAATCGTTCCTGTCGCTGGACGAATGCATTTCGCTTGCGGTCGTCGCCGGTGTTGACTTCCACCACCTCGCCGGTCTCGGCGTCCTTGAGAACGAGGTAGCCGAGGTTGGGCAGGGCGAGTTCGAAACGGTCGATGATCTGGGCGGCGACGACGTCGTGGCGGCGATTGGCCTGGCGCAGGCAGGCGAGCGAGGCCTGGGCGAGGGTTTCGGAAAGGACAACGCGGCGGCGGAGATGCGCGGCCATTTCCATGCGGGTTGGAGTTGTCTGGCCCAGGAAATCGGAGAGGACGACCACGATGGCGCGGTGAGGCACGACGCGGCTCAGGAACTCGAGCGCGTTGTTCAAATCCGTGCCGGCGCGGCGCGGCTCCCAATAGAGGATGTCGCGAATGACGCGCAGCACGTGGCGCCGTCCCTTGCGCGGTGGGATGTACTTTTCGACCGTGTCGGTGAAGAGAATCAGGCCGACCTTGTCGTTGTTGCGGATGGCCGAGAAGGCGAGGACGGAGGCGACCTCGGCGGCCAGTTCGCGCTTGGATTGTTCTCCGGAGCCGAACAACCCGGACCCGCTCAAGTCGACGACGAGCACGACGGTCAGTTCGCGTTCCTCGACGAACTTCTTCACGAACGGATGATTCATCCGCGCCGTGACGTTCCAGTCGATGAATCGGATTTCGTCTCCGGGCTGGTACTCGCGCACCTCGTCGAAGTTCATTCCCTGGCCTTTGAAGACGCTCTGGTAGCGTCCGGCCAGCGCCTCGCTCACGAGCCGGTTGGTGCGCAGCTCGATGAGGCGGATCTTTTTAATGATGTCTTTGGGAATCATCGGCGAATCCGCAACAGCGCGGGCCCGGTTGCTCGAGAAGCCCTCCCGCGGCCCTCATGGCACCGGCAGCTCGTCGAAGATGCGTTGGATGATGGTCTCGGAGGTCTTGTCCTCCGCCTCGGCCTCGTAGGTGACTGTGACCCGGTGACGGAGGACATCCATGCCGATGGTCTTGACATCCTGGGGGGTGACGTAGCCGCGCCCGCGCAGGAACGCATGCGCTTTCGCGCAGAGCGTGAGCCCGATCGTCGCGCGCGGCGAGGCGCCGAGTTCTATGAACTCGCGCACGGGAATCTTGTATTTGTCCGGCTCGCGGGTGCAGCAGACGAGATCGACGATGTAGTCCTTGACCTTGTCGTCGATGTAGATCTCGTTGATCACTTCGCGCGCCTGGAGAATCTGTTCGGGCATGACCACCGGGTTGGTGTGGGGTTGGCCGCTGGTGCGGGCCATTAAATCGAGGATCTGACGCTCCTCGTCGCGAGACGGATACCCGATTTTGAGCTTGAGCGTGAAGCGGTCGACCTGCGCCTCGGGCAGGGGATAGGTGCCTTCCTGTTCGATCGGGTTTTGTGTGGCCAGAACCAGGAACGGCTCATCGAGCGGGAATGTCTCGTCGCCGATGGTCACCTGCCGTTCCTGCATGGCCTCGAGCAGGGCGCTCTGGACCTTGGCGGGCGCGCGGTTGATTTCGTCGGCCAGGATGAAGTTTGCGAAGATGGGGCCCTGGCGAACCGTGAACTTGCGCTGTGTGGGCGCGTAGATCTGGGTGCCGATCACGTCGGCAGGCAGCATATCGGGTGTGAACTGGATGCGGCTGAACCGGGTGGCGACAGCCGCGGCGAGGGACTTGACCGAGAGGGTCTTGGCCAGGCCGGGGACGCCTTCGAGCAGCACATGACCGTTGGCGAGCAGACCCACCAGCAGCCGCTCGACAAGATAGTGTTGACCGACCACGACCCGCCCGATTTCCTGGATCAGGGGTCCGGTGAAGGCACTCGCGCGCTGCACCCTCTCGCTGATCGCATTGATATCCATGCTCATCGTCTCAAATCCTATGGAACCATTGACACCAAAACCAGCAAATGTGTTCGGCGGAGCTCAGTGTGAAACACGAAGCCGCCCCGCACACAGGCAAACTTCGTCCCTGGGCCTGCATCTGGGTTCTCACAGCGCAAGGGGCCGCGCGGTCGGCCCGCGCCGCGGCACTGGCGCCGCGCGTGCGGGCAAACACCAACATCGGTCAAGCGCCACTCGGGACGCCTTGACCCATGGCACGCACTTCGGTCCGCTCGAGTGTCGGTGCTGCGACGCCGAAGGACGGGGCATTCGCCCGGCTGCACGTTGGCGCGTCAGCTCGACTTCTCTGCCTTGCTCTTGCGCTTCAGATCGGCCCGATGCGCGCGTTCGTAGGTCTGGATGTCCTTGAATCGGCCTTTGGCATCCCTGACGGCGTAGAGTCACTTGCCAGCGCTGCTGCGGTGCGTTGTGCGTTTTGCTTTGCCTGCCATATCGTGACCTTTTCGCTGTTTGGTTGTCTCTTCACCGTCCCGAAAAGCCTTTCCGGCTCGCGCAGGCCAGTCCGGTGACTCACGTTGCGCAATCGCGTCGAACAGTGGGATGAAAGCAATCGACCGCGCGCTGTCAAGACTGCTTGCAGACGCGTCGGACGTTCCAGTGTCTGAGGTTTTTCGACGTTGTCTTGGGCGCGGCGCGGGTTCTCAATCTGCCGCATCGCCGGTTTGGAACCGACAAGGGCCTGGTCTGGCGCACGGGCCTCCGAGTTCATCGCAGCCCCGCAGATTCCAAACCTGCAATCCAGTGCTCCATGACTCGAGTCTTGAACCGGCGCGCCGGCGCGGATTTACTGCCCGCACACGTTCGCGTGCGGCGGGTCCGGATCGGGGGCGCGGGCGGGATAGATCACATGAAACTGCAAATCATCGATTGGTGCATTATTGCGGCCTCGCTGTTCGTCTGCTTCATTCCCGCCCTTTTTTTCGGAAAACGCGCCGGCAAAAACACCTCCGAGTTTTTCGTCTCGGGGCGTTCGGTGCCCTGGTGGCTGGCCGGATTGTCGATGGTGGCGACGACTTTCAGCAGCGACACCCCGAATCTGGTGACGGACATAGTGCGGCGCAACGGGGTTGCGGGCAATTGGGTCTGGTGGGCGTTTGCGCTGACCGGTGTGGCGACCGTTTTTTTCTATGCGCGCATGTGGCGGCGGTCGGAGGTTATGACGGATCTCGAGTATTACGAGCGGCGGTATTCGGGCAAGGCGGCGAGCGTGGTGCGGGGTTTTCGGTCGGTGTACCTCGGGCTCTTTTTCAACTGCGTCATCATGGCGACAGTGAATCTGGCCGCGTGCAAGATCGCGAACGTGCTGTTCGGGCTGCCGCGGTGGCAGACGCTGGTGGTGTGCGGGATTCTGAATGTGATCTTCGCGGCGCATTCGGGGCTATGGGGGGTGCTGGTGATCGACATGATCCAGTTTGTTCTGATGATGACGGCGGTTGTGGCGGCGGCGTTCTTTGCGGTGCAGCACGTTGGCGGCTTGAGCGTGATGGTCGAGCGCCTCTCCGGGCCCATGCATGGTCCCGACGGTCAGACCATGCTGCATTACTTGAATCTCCTGCCCGACTTCACCAACAACTGGAACATCGCGGTTGCGGTGTTCATCATGCCGCTCGCTGTGCAGTGGTGGGCAACCTGGTACCCGGGGGCCGAGCCGGGGGGCGGCAGCTACATTGCCCAGCGGATGCTGGCCTCGAAATCGGAGAAGGACTCGCTGGGCGCGGTGCTCTTCTTCAACGTCGCCCACTATGTGTTGCGTCCCTGGCCCTGGATTCTCGTCGGCTTGTGCTCGTTGATCGTGTATCCGCAGTTGTCGGACATTCAGAAGGCCTTTCCCAATCTCGATTCGAAGTTGCTCGGGCACGACATCGCCTACCCGGCCATGCTCAAGTTCCTGCCGGTCGGCTTCATCGGCCTGATGGTGGGCGGGCTGATTGCGGCGAATTCCTCGACCATTCTGACGCATCTGAACTGGGGTTCGTCGTATCTGGTGCACGATTTCTACCGCCGTTTCATCCGCAGGGACGCGGGTGAAAAGCATTACGTGGCAGTCGGGCGGCTCACCACGGTGGGCCTGTTCCTCGCGTCGAGCGGCATGGTGTATCTGTTGGACACCGCCAAGGACAGCTTCGACATTATCCTCCAGATCGGCGCGGGCACGGGCTTGCTCTACCTGTTGCGATGGTTCTGGTGGCGCATCACAGCCTGGTGCGAAGTGGTGGCCATGGTCAGTTCGTTCGGAGTTTCCCTGGTTTTTCTAGTTCTCAAGAAACATGCCGGTTACGAGATCTCGACCCACCATGCGCTGGTGATCACGGTGGCGGTGACGACCGTGTGCTGGGTCCTGACGGCGTTCCTCGGCCCGCAAACCGAGCGGCAGACATTGATCGAGTTCTATCGCAAAGTCCGTCCTTTCGGCCCCGGATGGCGGCGCATTCGGGAGGAAGCGGGTTTGGCCGAGCACGAGGCGGCTGCCACGCGCGAGAACATCCCGCTCGCACTGATGGGGTGGACGTCCGGGTGCGCGCTGATCTGGTCGTCCCTGTTCACTGTGGGCACGTTGCTGTACGGGCGCTGGATGCAGGCGGGTCTGCTCCTGGCCGTGTGTGTGGTCAGTGGCCTCGTGTTGCTGTGTGTCGTGAACTTACTGTGGCAGAACCCGCGGAAACCGGACCGCTCGGTTTGAGCGGTGAACGGCTGACCCGATGACGGCGCGGGTTGATCCGCATGGCAGTCCTCCTGCGACGTCTGACCGTCCTGTGCGCCAATCGGGCGCGAAAACTGCGGGTCAGGCTGCCGTGCCAGCCAACTCGGGCCAGAGGGCGGCGCCCAGGCGCATTCCGGCGGCGTAGTTGTCGAGATTGAACTTCTCGTTCGGCGAGTGCGCGTTGTCGTCGGGGAGGGCCAGGCCCAGCAGCAACGTGTCGGCGCCGAGGATGCGCTTGAAGTCGGTGACGATCGGGATGGATCCCCCTTCGCGCAGCAAAACCGGGTCGCGTCCGAACGCGGTCTTCAGGGCGCGCAGGCCGGCCTGAGCTGCTGGGCTGGTGGGCGAGAACAGGTAGGGCTGGCCGCCGTGCCCGGTCTTGATCTCGGCGCGCACGGTGGGCGGGCAGAGGTGTTCGAGGTGTTTTTTGACGAGCCGGAGGATGCGCGCCGGTTGCTGGTTGGGGACCAATCGCACGGTGATTTTGGCGCTGGCCCAGGATGGGACGATGGTCTTGCTGCCCTCGCCCTGGTAGCCGCTGGTGAGACCGTTGATTTCGAACGTGGGGCGGGCGCTGCGTTGTTCCCAACTCGTATGGCCGCGCTCGCCGTACAACTGCGGCACGCCGAGAAAACGGGCATAGCTCTTCGCATTGAACGGGAGTCGGGCCAGTTGCTTGCGCTCGTAGGACGTGAGCGGCAGCACATCGTCGTAGAAGCCAGGAACGGCGACGCGTCCGCGCCGATCGCGCATTTGGGCCAGCAGTTGGCAGAGGGCCATCGCCGGGTTGTCGACCGAGCCGCCGAAGATGCCGGAGTGCAGATCGCGGTTCGGCCCGACGAGTTTGATCTCGAGGGCTGCGACGCCGCGGAGGGCGTAGGTGAGCGCCGGCAAGCCCGGCGCCGGCATGCCGTTGTCCGAAACGACCACCGCCTCGCAGCGCAGATCCTGCCGGCGCTCCTTCAGGAATTCCGCCAGACTGCGGCTTCCCACTTCTTCCTCGCCCTCGATGACGAAGGTGAGATCGCACGGCAATTCCGTCCCTGTCCGGAGATACGCTTCGACTGCATTAATATGGGCCAGGTGTTGTCCCTTGTTGTCGCTGGCGCCGCGTCCGTACAGGGATCGTCCCTCGATCCGGGGCTCGAAGGGGGCCGATTTCCAAAGCTCGAATGGTTCCGGTGGTTGGACGTCATAGTGGCCGTAGACCACGTAATGCGGTTTGTTGCGTCCGCGCGAGCGCGGCGTACGAGCGAGGACGATCGGGTGGCCCGAGGTTGGGCACAAAGAGGCCTCGAGACCGATGGCCTGGCAGTGCTGGCGCAGCCAATCGGCGCATGCCTGAAGATCGGCGCGGTGATTCGGTTGGGCGGAGACGCTGGGAAACCGCACGTAGGCGCACAGTTCGTCAACGAAACGAGCTTCGTTTGCCGCGAGATAATCGCGTATAGAGTTCATTTTGGTGCTGTCGAGTCGAGAGAGGCGTTGGGGAGAACCGTTGGATTGGACTGGGTTGAGGGAAAAGCGGCGCCCAAATCGACGGCAGTCCCGACCAGGGCTCGGCCATCGATCTTCGGTCTGGGTTCTTTCAGGGTGCCTTCGAAGGTTACGAAGTCAGGGAGCTTGACAAGGGGCTCATCGGTGGTTGCGCCGGGCTGCACGAGGCCCGCCTTGGCGGCCAGGGGCCGGCTCAAGAAGACCTGCACCGGGATTTCGAGCAGAGAATCGCCCAGCACTGGAGCGAGCGTGATCGCGCCCTGCCCCTCGGCCAGGAACGCCGCGCTTTGGAGGCGTCCCGATTCCAGTTCGACACGGCCGCTGGTGGCGCGTCCGCGCGCGGCGATGAGTTGGATGGGTGCTTTGGCGATCTCGGCTGTCCAGCCACCGTCTCCCTCTTGATTCGGAACGGTCGACGAATTGGTCGAGGCGGCGAGCGCCGTGTTTGGGTTGCGCGTCAACTCGGGGATACGTTCGATGACATGGATCAGGGATTTGAGCAATGGGGTGCGAAGATCGGTGGTGGCGAGGTTGAGGTTGCCACAGCCCAGATCGAAGATGCCGGCCAGGCTCTGCCGCAGACTGGCGCCGTCACTCCCGGTTCCCGTGAATTGCAGATGCGCGTCGAGATCGCCCGTGATCCGTCCTTTCCGGTCCGGCGCAAACGCATCCACCCAAGGTCCGATCGGCAGTTTGCTCGACTGCACTATGACGTTGTAAGACGCGGCGGGAGTGCCGGCATCGATTGTGGCGACGGCGCCAAGCGGGGCGCCATTGGCGGTGAGTTGGAATGGATCGATGACCAGGATGTTGTCGGCGAGCTTCGCGCGGGCCGTCCAGTTGGAGAGGACGGCGTCCTTGGCGTGAAGCCGTCCGATCTGCCAATCGACGATGCATTCCCGGAAGGGGAGCTTGATGCTGCCCGACGGCGGCGGGGGGGCATCGGCGGGCGGCATCGAGGCGTGTGCGGGACGGGCTGGGGCGACGGTTGGGGCCTGATTGGTGGCCTGCGCATCCAGGATGTCGGACCAATCGAGCGCTTCGGCGGACACCCGCACCTGCCCCACCCACCCGCTGGGGGGGGCCAGGTCGATTCGTCCTCGCACGACCATCTGGTTGGTCGCACGCGGGGTCGGAGGCAGCCTGAGGGCCAGTTCCGTCAAATCCACAAGATTCGAGGAGAGGCTGCCATTGAGAGAGAACTCGATGTCCAGAGGCGTATTGGGCATCAGACCTGCGGGATCGGAGATACGAAGCCCCGTGAGGCGGGTCTGCAATTGCACCGAAGTTCCCGTCACCGGATCGCGCTGGACGATCCCGTCTCCGGTGAATCGGGCTGAGAGAAGCCGAACGGTCGAGAGGCGGGGGGCGAGGAGAGGCTGCAGGATGGCTTCGGACAGGCCGTTGATGTTGATCTTGCACTCTCCCCGATCGGTGTGCAGGTTGTAGTTGCCGGCGAAGTCGACTCCGCCGAAGGGGCCGATCCCCTGTCGGGACGCGAGTTGGAGGCGGCGCAGGGTGAGTTCCTGGCCCGTGCTCTCGACTCCGATTTCAATGCGCGCGTCATGATTGTCGAAGCGGTACAGGTCATAAGCGCCGCTGAACCCGCGGAGGTTCACGTTGAGTGTGGCTGCGCGCTGACCGCGATTCTGGGCGAACAGGCCATCGACCGTGACGCGACCGCTCGAGGCGTTCAGGTGAGGCACGGGGAACTGGGACAGGAATTGAGGCACGCCTGACTCCGAGACGAACTGCACATTCGAATCGCGGGTGGTGAGATCGTAACCCGCGGAACCCGTGACGACGGCCAGGGGGACATCCTCCTCGCTCAGGTGCGCGGTGAATCGCTCGAAGAGGAGCGAACGGTAATCCGAGAAGTTGCCCAAAGCGGTAAACTTGAGGTTTCCCCGATCGAAGCGTCGGCCGGCCAGTTCCCATTCCGCGTCCTTGAGATCCCCGGCCAGATCGGTGGTGAATCGGCGTCCGCTCAATTGACACGTCACGGCGCCGGTTGCGCTGAGAATGCCGGCCGGCACGTTGGTTCCGAGAAAGAGCGCCCAATCGCGCAGGCGCAGGTCGTGGATGGCGATTCGGACAGTCGACTGATTGACGCCCTGGGGGAGGCGTCCCCAGGCCAGGTACATGGGGTTGTCGAGGGTGGCGCTGAGCAGTTCGCGCTGGGCCTGTCGGCCCGTGAGGGCGAACCGATGGAGGATCGCGGACTGCTCGTTCTCGGTGATCGTCAGGTGGCTGTCCAGGTCAAGGTCGACCGGTGCGCTGGCGGTTGCTCCGTGGCGCACGCTGAATTGTTCGAGAACCCAACGCCCGGTCAGAACGACCAGATCCCCGCCGCGGGAGACATCGAGCGTCGTTTTCACATTGATTTTGGTGTCGAGGAAATCGAGGCCGAAGGGCGCTCCCACCAGGTCGAGCACGTTGCGGTCGATCGAGGTGACATCGAGCGAAAGCCTGGCTTCCGACCGGGCGAGGTCCATCGGACCGCGGGCGCGGATGACACCCAGCGACTGACCGTCGCGCTCGAATCGGGCGGAGAGATCCCGGATTTCATTGGCCGAGAAGTCGCAGGCAAGGGTTCCGACGAGTCCGGCCAGGTCGCTCAAGGTGCCTGTGCTTTGGGCAACGGTCAGGCGGGCGTCCCCTCGGGCCGATGTCGCGCGAAGCCTTTTGTCCAATGAGGCCGTGAAGGCCCCTGCAAGGGTGGCCTGCAATCGGCCCTGGACATTTGTGAGGCCCGAGGCGGGCGTTGCCGTGTGAGCCGCCGTTGCATGGAACGCGAGTCTCGCCTCCTTTTCGTTACCCAACTCTTCAAGATCCAGTTCCAGCGCGCTGATCTCGCTTAACTGGCTGCCGCCGTCGGACGCCAGGCGCAGGAGACGCAGAACGCCGTTAGTGACAGTGATCCTCCCGATGTCCATTTCCAGACGGGCGCTCCGGCGCGCGGTCCGTGGCCGTTTTCCCCAAGCGTCCCTCAGGGGATCGAGATTGGTCTTGCCATCCGCTTGGCGCACCCAGATGCCCCGGGGCGCTTCGACCACGATTTCCGGGAACTCGAGACGCCCCATCAGCAGGCCCCAAGGACGGTACCGCAGGAGCAGGCGTTGGGCCTCGAACAGCGGTTCCGGCCCCTCGGTTTCGAGGCGGAATTGGTGCAACTCGATCGAGGACAGGGGGTCGACGGAGAGGTCGGCGGCGGTGATCTGCGCGTTCCAGGTCTCGCTCAGGCGCGGGAGCACCACGCGTTTGAGAAACGACGTGTTTGTGAAGGCGAAGTAGAGGGCGGCCAGGAGGAGCGCCGCGATGATCAGCAGGCCGAGGAGAATGCGCAGCACTCGCCACCACAGCGGGCGGGGCTTCCATTCCATCGCATCGAGTGAGTCAGAAGCAGGCATGGATTTGTCCAACGGCGGCAGGGTATCCGGTTTGCGCTTCGAGTCAATCGCGCCGGGTCGAGTCGGGCATGCGGCAGACGATCGAGTCTTTTTGGGCCCAATCCGAGGCCGGCTGGGGGTAATCGGTATTGAAGTGCAACCCGCGGCTTTCGGGGCGGTGCATGGCGCACCGGACGATCAATTCGGCCACAAGCGCGATGTTGCGCAGTTCGAGGAGGTCAGATGTCACCACGTAATCCCAGTAATCCTGTTGAATCTCGCTCTGCAGATTGCGAATCCGCGACTCGGCGCGTTGGAGCCGCTTGTTCGTGCGCACGATGCCGACGTAGTCCCACATCAGGCGCCGAATCTCGTTCCACAGATGCGACACCACGACCAATTCGTCCGGATTATGCGCCTGGCCCGACTGCCACGGCGGGATGTTGCGGAAGTCGCCGTACGAGGGCAGGGCAGCGGCGGATTGGGCTGCGCGCTGGGCGCAGACCACCGCTTCGAGCAGTGAATTGCTGGCCAGACGGTTCGCGCCGTGGAGTCCCGTGCATGCGGCCTCACCCACGACGAACAGGCCGGGGATGTCGGTTTCCCCGTTGACCGTGGCCGCCACGCCGCCGCACTGGTAGTGAGCGGCCGGAACGACCGGGATCGGTTCCTTGGTCATGTCGATGCCATACTCGAGGCAGGTGCGGTAGATGTTGGGGAAGCGCTGCATGATGAACGGCGCCGATTTGTGCGTGATGTCCAGGTACACATGCGCGCTGCCGCTCTTCTTCATCTCGCTGTCGATGGCCCGGGCAACCACGTCCCGCGGCGCCAACGATTGGAGGGGGTGATACTGGGCCATGAACTCCGCGCCCGAGAAAGTGCGGAGCACCGCCCCTTCGCCCCGCACCGCCTCGCTGATCAGGAAGGACTTGGCCTTGGGGTGATAGAGACAGGTCGGGTGGAACTGGATGAATTCCATGTTCGCGATGCGCACCCCGGCGCGGTACGCGATCGCAACTCCGTCGCCAGTCGCGATGTCCGGGTTGGTCGTGTACAGATACACCTTTCCGCATCCCCCGGTTGCCAGCACGGTGACAGGGGCTGCGAAGACCAGGACCTGGCCTGTTCCTTTGCAGAGGACATAGGCGCCAAGGCATCGCTGGCTCTCCGAGCGCCCGAGTTTCTGCGTCGTGATCAGATCAATGGCAAAGTGGTCTTCGAAGAACCGGATGTTGGCGTTTTGGCTGGCGGCGTTGAGGAGCGCACGTTCCAACTCCTGACCCGTCACGTCCGCGGCATGCAGAATCCGCCGTTTCGAGTGCCCGCCTTCGCGCCCCAGATCGAGTTCCTTTCTGCCGGGGTGCTCGGGGTTCTCACGCTCGGAAAAGCGCATGCCCAATTCCATCAACTCGCGCACACGCGCGGGGCCTTCCTGGACGATGGCGCGGACCACGTCTTCTCGGCAGAGACCCGCCCCCGCGATGAGGGTGTCGCGTACATGCAGATCAAACGAGTCCTCCTGGCTTGTGACCGAGGCGATGCCTCCCTGGGCGTGGTTGGTGTTGGAATCGGCGCTCGATTTCTTGGTGACAATCGCCACGCGACCCCGCTGCGCGGCCTTGAGAGCGAAGAAGAGTCCCGCGATCCCGCTCCCGATCACAAGATAGTCGAACCGCAGCATGGTGTCGTTCATGAGATCGAGTCTAGCGCTGACTCGTCCTCGGAAACCATGAAATACAACAGCCGGGGTGCTGCGCGACGCCTGCAAGCGGTAACGACGCCCGGGGCAGCGCGCGCGCCTGTTCGATCGTGTGGACCATGCTGTCGAGGATCAGGCATCCGTCCGTGCTTCCGAGGCGAGGGCCTGGCGGGCCTGCGCGCGGCCGGTGTCGGGCGCCAGTTCGATTTCGATGTACTTGCCCACGTGCACGGCGGCGACGCCCTGGCAGCCCGTGTGATCGAGGGCGTTCTGGACGGTCTTGCCCTGGGGATCGAGCACCGCCTTCTTGGGCGTGATGATGATCTTGGCCTTCCTGTCACTTGAACAGGCTGCGCGCGAAACGTTCCATGCGGTCCAGCCCTTTCTGAATATTGACCATGCTGGTTGCGTAACTGATTCGCACGTAATCGTCTGCGCCGAACGCGATGCCGGGGACTGCGGCGACCTTCTCCTGTTCGAGCAGGCGGGCGCAGAACTCGGTCGATTTGAGGCCCAGCCGGCTGATGTTGGGGAACAGGTAGAAGGCGCCTTTGGAGTTGACGCATGTGATGCCGGGCATGCTGCTCAGGCGCTGATGGGCGTAACCGCGGCGTTTGCTGTATTCGGCGAGCCAACTGTTCAGGTGATCTTGGGAGCCATTGAGGGCGGCGACCGCGCCTTTTTGGGCGAAGGACGTGGGGTTGCTGGTGCTGTGGCTCTGGATGGCGTCGACCGCCTTGGCCACGGGCTCCGGGGCGGCCATGAAGCCCAGGCGCCATCCGGTCATCGAGTAGGCCTTGGCGAATCCGTGTGTCACGATGGTGTGGGCGTAATGGGCCGGCGAGAACGATGCGACGCTTACGTGCTGGGCGCCGTCGTACACAAGTTTCTCGTAGATCTCGTCGCTGAGGATGAGCACATCGCGCTCGACGCAGATGTCCCCGAGCGCCTTGAGTTCATCCGGGGCGTAGAGCGAGCCGGTCGGGTTGCTGGGGGAGTTGAGAACGAAGAGTCGGGTGCGCGGCGTGATGGCGGCGCGCAATTGGTCGGGCGTGATCTTGAACTCGGTCGCGTCGGTCGTTGGCACAATCACCGGCTTGGCGCCGGCCAGTTTCACCATTTCCGGGTAGCTCAGCCAGTAAGGCGAGGGAATGATGACCTCGTCACCGGCCTGGCAGGTGGCCATGACGGTGTTGAAGCACGAGTGCTTGCCGCCGCACGACACGATGATTTGGGATGGCTTGTACGTGAGGCCGTTGTCCCGCTTGAATTTGTCCGCAATCGCTTGCCGCAATTCGAGGATGCCACTGCTGGGCGTGTACTTAGTAAAGCCGTCGGCCAGGGCCTTGACGGCGGCTTCCTTGATGTGCTGGGGCGTGTCGAAATCCGGTTCGCCCGCGCCGAACCCCACCACGTCCAGTCCGTCAGCCTTCATCTGTTTGGCCTTGGCATCGATGGCCAATGTCAGCGACGGCGAGAGCGCGGCAGCTTGTTGAGAAATGCGGTAGTTCATAACTGGCGGCGGGAGCGTAGGACCCGAGTCCGCGATTTCAAGCCTGGAATGCGCACAGCCCGGAATACAGCGCGGCTGGCCCGCATTTGTTACACCCCGAGGGTCCACGGGGCGGTCAGGCTTCGCAAGAGGAAAGCTATGCTGGCCGGCGTGACTTCCATTTCAGAATCTGTACCAAATGAAGGCGCCGCGCAGCGGCGCCCGGTAGGAATCGAGTCTGCGCCGTTCCTCAGTCGGTCTGTTTCTTCGATCCGGGCTTGGGCTTGTTGCCGAGCTTGACAGCGATGTTGTTGAGGCCCCGGACGATGCGCTCGGCTTCCTCGCGCGTGGCGTCCGGGGTGAACGCGAGGACGCCGTCGGTGATGCGGGTTGACATGCGCGGCGCGGCCAGCCAGCGCCGTTCCGGGAAGTGGGCGTGCACGGCGATCCGATTGCCCTTGTAGGCGGTGCTCGCATGTTCGAGGGCCAGCTTCCCGTGAAAATCGAACTTCAAAACGATCGAGAAGCCTCCCACCGTGTCCACGACTGAGGCGTCGATCAGCGATCCGCTGTCCAGGAACGGCGCCTTGAAGATGCGGATTGGCACCGGGGCTGAGCGATAGATGGGCACAACCTCGGTCTTGTCTCCCGTGTCGAACTCGGCCTCGAGGAACAGTTGCACGACGGCCTGGGCCTTGCGTTGGCTCGAGCTGTCCGTGGAAGCGCATCCGGCCAGGATGGCAAGCAGCAGTGCCGAGGCCAAATAGTTGTTGATGCCGTGCCAGGGCGATTTCATACTCCGCCGAACAGAAACGAACTGATATCGGATGTAAAGAAGGTTATGGGCAGACAATACAACAAGCGTGAAAAGCGCCGTCGCCGGGAGCGGTATCTGAAACGCAATCGCGCGAAAACGCGGCAGCCCTCCAAGAAGGCCGTTGCCGTTTCAAACGCCCCGGCCCCCGAGTCTCCCGCGACCTGAAGGTCGGCGTTCAGAGAGGGGGGAACGAAGTTCGGGCGGACCGGATGGGCAGGTGAATGTTTATGTTAAAGTGTCACGAGTTACTGGGCTTTGTCACGCCAGCGCTGGCGCAGGAGGTCATCGAGTACGCCTTCGTGTCGGACAAGCCCCTCTACCGCGCGGTCCTGGCGGCCGTGGCGGATGCCAACCGTGTCCGGCCGGTATTCCTCGAGAAGAAACCGCGGACTCAGCGTCATTCCGAGATGGCCAGCGTTCTGAGCCGCCCCCGGTTGGAAGAGGCGGCGGCGAATCTCCTGCGCGGCTGGCTGCTGAAGGCGCAGACAAGCATCCTCATCGACTTCCTCGATGCGCTGGGCATCCCGCACGAAAAGGGAGTCGTCGAGGATTTCCCGGAGACTGTGGACGACGCGAAGCTCAAGAACGCGGTGGATCTCTTGCTGAGCAAGTATCCGGCCGAGAAAGTGATCGTCTATCTGAACACGGTCCAGAGCACTGGTGGGGTCAATTGGGAAAACCTCGAACAGATGCTCCAGAACGACCCGCGACTCCAGCTCGGTTGAGCGCGCATTCGGCACGGGGATTGCTGCCAGGGGAGTCGTGAACGATGCGACAAACAAATCCCAGACGAAGCTCAAATTGCTTCAGGCCCTGGCCCGTCGCCATATGAACCGCCCGGGTCCCACCCTCAAGGCCAGGCTCGATGTATGCCCCGAGTTGTCGGTCAAGGCTAGTCCGAAAGTCCTCCCCACACCGGCTTAAGGTTCGCCACACATACCGCCCCCGGACAGGAAAGGCTGTCCGGAGACCGTTGCGTCTCCCCGCATCGAGTCGTTGCCGTCCTCCTCGAGCCGAAGGTTCCAGGGGAGCTGTAAGCCGAATTCTGTCTGCGCCGGCCCGAGGGCTGGCGGAGAGGCTCATTTATCTGAGCGGTCTTACCCGGGACCTGTCTCGTCGAGACGAGACGCGGCGCGGGCCGCGCCTTCGATCCCCTATTTGACCTTGCTCCCGATGGGGTTTTCCGTGCCTCCGCGCTTGCGCTTGGAGCGGTGGGCTCTTACCCCACCTTTTCACCCTTGCCGTCGCGCGCCGCGCGGCCTTGCGGTCGTCGTCGCACTCTGGCGGTTTGTTTTCTGTGGCACTGTCCGTCGGGACACCTCGCGGTGTTGCCTCCCGCGTGTATCTCCACCACTGGCGGAGTTACGCGGCATCGCGCCCTGAGGAGTTCGGACTTTCCTCCGCGGGCTTGCGCCCGCAGCGAGCCTCCGCTCCCCTGGAACCGGATGCAACACTACGGTCTGCTGTCGGACAACGCAAGCGGGCACAAGTCGTTCCTTGACAAGGACGAACGCCCCGGCAATCGCCCAAGCTGTTAACCCAAGGCCAAGCGCGACTCTCGTTCGGCCCGCGGTTGTCGATCGAACCCGCATCCGATATGACTACCATCAAACGACTCACTCGAGTGACTCCACTCCGGGCCGGCATTGTCACCGGCATTCTCTACGGCATCGCTGGTCTCATCGCCGTGCCCTTCTTTGTGGCCGCGATATCCGGTCGAGATGCGGGGGGGCCTTGGTTTTCGCCATCCTGGCGCCGATTCTCCATACAGTCGCTGGGTTCATCGGCGGCCTGATCGCCGCCGCCCTTTGCAACCTGGTCGCCAAGTGGACTGGAGGGCTGGAATTCGAGGTCAGTGACGATGCGACGGGTGTTGAGACGGCATGACAGAGGGGGGAGGACGTGCGACTCCTGACAGCGTTGCCCGTTATTCGGCGACGGCCATGTCCATCTCGCCGGTGTAGTAGAGGATGCGTCCGCAATTTGGGCAGGTGACAATGCTCTGGTTGCTGCGGCATTCGAGCACGACCTGGGCGGGGAGTCTCATGTGGCAACCGCCGCATGCCCCGTGCTCGACGCCGACGACGACGCGTTCGCCCTTGTTCTTGCGCAGCCGCTCGTAGATTGCCAGGCCGGCCTCGCCCGCGGCTTCGGCCAGAGTCGAGCGCCCCTCGATAGCCTCGGCCAGGTGTTGCTTCAGAGTGTCCTCCCGCACGGCAAGGTCGGCCAATTGACGCGCCGACTCCTCCTTCACCGTTGCCGCGTTCGCGGCGAGATCGGAGATCGCCCGGTGCGCCACCTCAGCCTGTTCCATAATGTCAAGTTCCTGGTCCTCGAGCTTGACGATCTCGGCCTTGCAGGTGTCGATCTCACGGGTCAAGGCGCGGTATTCCTCGTTCTTCTTGGTCTGGAACTGTTGCAGGGAGTAGCGCTCGATTCTTTCTTGGCGCGCGCTGACTTCGAGTTCCAGCTTCTTGCGCTCGCCCTCGAGGTGTCGTGCCTTCTGCCGCGCGTTTTCGAGAGCCGCCTCGACTCTCTCAGCCTTTGTCAATACAGCCCGCCGCTGGGGATCGACGGATTCGAGTTCCCGCTGGAGTTGGAGAATTCTCCGATCGCGCTCCTGGAGGATCAGCAGTTTTTCGATGACTTCGAGCATGGGTTCCCTGTGTTCAGTCTGAAGACGGTATCGGCGGATGAGCAGCCCGTCAACACGCGGGATCGCGGTTTGGTCGATGGCGGTTCGGTTCAACCCCGAGCCGCCCGGGCCCGAGGCAAACAGCCGGGCGCCGTCACCCCTGGGGACCTGATTGAACGTTTGGCCCCGATTCTCGCTCCAAACTGCCGGGTCTGATGGAAGTGATCGACGGGAGCGCTACGACGAGTACTGGAGTCCGCGCCTTAGCGGCGGAACGCGCCGAGCGGACCCAGGCAGCACCCGTCAACCGCATGCGGAAAGGCGCGCGTTTGCCTCTGCTTCTCAAGGACGCGGGCGATCAGCCTCCCCGCCTGTCCACGAGAGTGCGCCAGTCGTTTCGTTTGTGCAGCGACTGGCGCACGTGCGTTGGGGAGGCAGCCCTGGGGTGTCGACCTGACGGCCTCTAACCTCTGGACGTCTCGCGTGCTCGCGGTGGCGAAGTAGAAGCCCGCCACCTGATAGAGGTAATCGCGGGGGGAGACCGTCCGGCCCTCGCGATTGGATCGGACGTTAACGTCCTGGAGCAGAAAATCCGGCACAGGACCTGCGGCGAACGCGGAAACCGCCACGACCGTCAGTAGCGGCTACCATGAACACGTGTTCATCACGGCTCTCAGACCTGCGCCAGCGCCCGGTCGATACGTTCGATGGCCTCGTCGATCTCGGATGTGCTCTTGAAACCGATTACAACCGCGTCGCACAGGCCGGACCCCATGACGTATCCGATCGACTTCTCCCGCTCCTCGGGTGTTCGAAATGCGCCGTCGCCGATCAGTTTCATGCCGATGACGCCGTGGCCCCGTCGACGCATTTCCTTGATTTCGCTCACGACATCCGGCACGTGGCTTGCGTCGCTCCGCGCGTTCCAGGTTTCTTCCGGCGTATCCATCGAGGCGCCTTGCGGATTCAACCGCACGAGATGCACGTCGGTCCAATCGCTGGCCGTCGCCGTCTGCAGCGCGGGCAGGCTGTGGCACGACACACCGCGGACCCGAATCCACTTCTTCTCCCTGGCCCGGTCAAAACCCTCCATCACGCGCTTGAACGGATCGGTCCATCCCGGCTTGACCATGCAGTGGATCAGCATGCTGTCGATGTAATCGGTGTCGAAAGCCTTTCGGTGCTTGTCGATCGCGTCGAGCACATCTTCGGGTTGGCCCGGAATCTTGGATTGGATGAAGAGCCGCTCGCGCGGCAGACCCTTGATCGCCCCGCCGATCCATTCAAATGTCTGATAGGATTGGGCGGCATCGATGTACGTGATGCCCTTGTCATATCCGTAACGGATCAGGCGCTCGAAGGTTTGCCGGCCAAGATCGCGTTGGACCTTGCCGCTGTTGCTGCCTGTGCCGAACCCCAGGCGGCTCAGCGTGACCCCGGTTCGGCCCAGGGCCACCTGGTCCGCTGCCGTGCGCTTGACAGCGGCCGCGTGCCCCCTCGATCCGGGAGCGGCGATGGGCAGCAAGACCGCGCAGCCCGCCAAGGCGGCGCTTTGTTTGAAAAATGTGCGGCGATTCAGTGATTCAGGTTTCATAGGCGCATGGGCTTGGGGCGAACGGACCCATTCGGCAGCGTCTTTCGTTGACGGCCGATTGCATCCTGTCTGCTAACACGCCGAATCAGAGCACAATTTGCCGCTGTGCGCAACGGCGATTTCAGGCGGCGATTTCGAGCGATGAATTGCGCGCGCTCAGAGCAGGTTCCCTCAATGAAGCGACGGGGCAAGGGATCAGCGGGGGCGCCACAACCCGTTGGAACTACGACACCTACCAGGGCTGGCTCAAGTCGAAGGACTACCCGGACGCCAGCACGGGTTCGCCACCGGCGCAGGAGGGGACCGGGGGGCCGGTGTACACGAACAAGGTATCGGGGCGGCTGGCGACGCGGGTGTGGAAGCGAGGGGTGACGACC
>MWFF01000066.1 GCA_002071485.1 Verrucomicrobia bacterium ADurb.Bin006
CCCGATCCCGCGCTATCACCCCGAACACCTCCGCGGGCGGGGCGAGCTGGTGGTCTACGAAAAGGCGGAACGCGTTTAGCCCGGTTCTTTGACACGCTAAGCGAGGAACCGTAACCGGGCTATGGACTGCCCGCCACGGTCAGTACTTCTTGACGAACTTCTTGCGCGGATCGTCCTCGGGCGCTGTGTCGGACGGGGCCGCACTCGGAGTGGAGGCCGGGGAAGAGGCTTTCGGCGCGTCGGCCCCTGCGGGCGAGGGGGGACTCGGTTTTGACGGGGCGGCGTCGGCGGCCTCGACGAAGGCCATGCGCAAGTTGGTCAGGCTTTGTTGCAGGAGGTCGTTCTCGCTCTTGGACAGGTTGCCTTTGGTCTTTGCGGCCAGCATATCGAGGGTGTCGATAAAGACGCTGGCGGCCTCGACATCGGTTTCGGTGGTCCCGGTTTGGGGGTGAGGCGCCTGGCCCAGGAAGATGAGGGCCATGTTTGTCTGCTGGATGACAAGATTGGCGAAGAGGGCCGTGTGATGGCGGGAGGCATCCGGCGTCGAGGCGGATGGTGCGGATGTTGCGGATTGGTCAGTCATGGTCTTCGGAGGCCTTGCGGCGCTCGATGTCGTGATAGAGGAAGCTCACCAAATGGCGCAACCGATCCTCGAGGTGAGCGGTTTCGAGGATGACCTGGCGCTCGCGGGGCGAGGGCAGCAGGGTTGCTGAGATCAGGTCAACCAGTTGCTCGGGATCGTCGACCTGGCTCAGGTGCCGCAGCACTTCGCGAAAGGCCTCCGTCGCCGTTTCGTCCGGAGCAGTCGGCTCCGCGCCGAGTCCGACATCGGCGGTCAATTCAGCCAGTGTCTTGAACGGCGGTTCGAAGCCGAGCTTGAGGCGCTCGGTCACCAGGTCGAGCAAGCGGACAGCCAGCGCCTGAACCGCCTGCGCTGACGCGGCCAGGCGCGGCAGGTACCGGACGCCATGGATGCGATATGGGCGGTGTGGGACACGGCGCGTGAGTTCGACCCGGGCGATGCCCTGGAGCACGAGGTTCGATGTCCCGTCCCGCTTCTTCACCGAGGCCCGGACCAGCCCGAGCCCCGCCACGTTCGCCGGGCATTCCCGGACGCGCCCGGGTTTCTGCATGGCCACGGCGATCATGCGATGGGTTTCGAGCGTGTCGGACAGCATCCGGCGGTACCGCGGCTCGAATATATAGAGCGGCAGCATCGCCTGCGGGAACAGGATCACGTTGGGCAAGGTCATCACCGGGACCTCGGTCGGCAGTTCCATGTGTGGATATTAGTCTCGAGTGCGTGTAATGCAAGGGGGGTGCGAGGAGGCCAAGCGCGAATCGCAGGTTTGCGCCCGGCGGACCGATGCATCATTCTTCGAGAGCCGACATGAACGTCTCGCGACACTCAGTCCCCGTCGACAGCAAGGGCTTCCTCCCGATGACCCGGGCGGAGATGTCTGCGCGGGGATGGGAGGCGCTGGATGTTTTGATCATCACCGGTGACGCCTATGTGGATCATCCGTCCTTTGGGGCGGCCATGATCGGGCGCGTTCTCGAAGCCGGGGGTTGCCGCGTGGGCATCGTGGCGCAGCCGGACTGGAAAAGGCTTGAAGCGATCCAGGTCATGGGCCGGCCCCGTCTCTTCTGCGGCGTGACGGCGGGGAACCTGGACTCGATGCTCGCCAACTACACGGCCGCGCGCCACAGGCGCAAGGAGGACGTCTACAGCGAGGATGGCCTGCCCGGGAGACGCCCGAACCATGCGGCGATCGTCTATGCGCAGATGTGCCGGCAGGCGTTTCCAGGTCTGCCGGTTGTTCTGGGGGGGCTCGAGGCCGGGATGCGGCGGTTCGCGCATTACGACTACTGGGAGGACAAGCTGCGTCCGGCCCTGCTGGCCGACGCGAAGGCGGACATCCTGGTTTACGGCATGGGGGAAGTCGCCGTGCGGGAAATCGCGCGCCGGCTGCGCGCGGACGTGACGGATCTTGGCGGCATTCGCGGGACGGCGCGCCTGCTTGGCGGGCGGGAGACCTCGACGAACGATTTCGGAGACTGCATCCGGCTGGCGTCGTGGGAGGAATTGCGGCGCGATCCCAAGCTTCTCCTTCGCCTGACGAAGGTGATTGAAGCGCAGCAGACGCCTTACTGCGGGAAGCGGTTGGTCCAGGTGCACGGGAATCGTGCGTTGCTCCAGGAACCGCCCGCTTGGCCGCTGGACGGGCCCGATCTGGACGCGGTTTATGAGTTGCCGTTCATGCGGGCGCCGCATCCGGCGTATCGGGGCAGGATCCCGGCCTTCGCCGCGATTCAGGACTCGATTGTCGTCTCGCGGGGTTGTCCCGGCGGATGCACCTTCTGCGGCCTCGGTTTTCATCAGGGGAAATTCGTGTCGAGCCGCAGTGTGGACTCGGTGGTTGGGGAGATTCGGAGAGTGGCGGCGGGCGGGACATTTCGGGGCACGGTGTCCGATCTGGGCGGTCCGACGGCTAATCTCTTCGGCGCGCGGAACGGGCATGTCGAGGCGTGCCGGCGCTGTCATCGGCCCAGTTGCCTCTGGCCGCGACTGTGTCCGCACTTCAGGATTGACGAGGGCAAGGGGATCGAGTTGCTGCGCCGGGCTCGCGAGCAGGCGGGAGTCAAGCATGTGTTTGTCCAATCGGGCATTCGGATGGACATCGCGCTGCGGACGCCGGCGTACCTCGAAGAACTTGTCCGCCATCATGTCTCCGGGCACCTGAAGGTCGCCCCCGAGCACCTGCATCCGGAGGTGCTGCGTCGGATGCGCAAACCCGCCGTCGATTTCGAGGCGTTTCTGAAGCAGTTCCATCGCTTGAGCGAGGCGGCGGGCAAGGAGCAGTACCTGGTGCCGTATTTCATTTCGAGCTTTCCGGGCTGCACCGACAGGGAGATGGCCGTGATCGAGCGCTTTCTCAAGCGCCAGAGCTGGAATTTGCAGCAGGTGCAGGATTTCATCCCACTCCCCATGACGGGCGCGGCGGCGATGTACGTGACCGGTTTGGATCTCGACACGGAGCAGCCGATTCCGGTGGTGCGCAACGCCGGCGATCGGGCGCGGCAGCGGCGGATGTTGCATCCGAATCGGCCGCGGGCCACCCCGCATGGCGCATCGGGCCTTGACGACTACGACGTCGGCGTCAGCCCATGATTCTCTTGAGCGTGTTGGGGGGGACGGGGGCGTAGGTGAGCGGTTCCATCGAGCATGAGGCGCGGCCCTGGCTGAGGCTCCGCATCGCACTCGCGTAGCCGAACAACTCGTGCAATGGAGCGTGGGCCTCGATGGCCGTGAGGCCGTCCCGGTGCTCGGTGCGGACGATGAGTGCGCGGCGCTGTTGGAGGTCGCCCAGAAAGTCGCCCAGGTAGGTCTCGGGCGTCAGGATGTCGAGCTTCATGATGGGCTCGAGCAGGACCGGTCCGGCCTGCTCCAGCCCCCTGTGAAACGCCTCGTTGGCGGCAATGCGAAAGGCCATTTCGTTCGAATGCTCCGGGCTCATCTGGCCCCCCAGGATCGACACCCGAAGCTTCGTCAAAGGGTAGCCGGAGATTCGGCCGCCGCCGTCGCCACAGGCCTTGAGTTCCTCGACGGCGGCCGCCACGAAGGACGCGGGCAAGGACTCGGGCGGGCAGAGGTTGACGACGGTCACGGGCTGCGCGTCAGAGTCCACGGGTTCAATGCGGATTCGCAGTTCGGCGAACAGCGGTTGGCCGGCGATTTGGCGCTGGCAGACGCCGGTGACATCGACGCCGTGGGCGACGGTTTCGCGATAGCTGACCTGGGGTGTGTGGAACCGCACATTGAGGGCAAAGTCGCGCAGGAGGCGGTTCTTGATCACTTCGAGGTGCAACTCGCCCATGCCGTTGATGAGCGTCTGTCCGGTCTCGCCGTTGCCGACCCGCAGGGTGGGATCCTGTCGCTGGAGCAATTCGAGCGCGTCGGCGAGTTTCTCGCGTTCGGTGGCGCTCTCGGGCTCGATGGCCATCGAGATGACGGTTTGCGGGAACTGGATGGATTCGAGGAGAATCGGGTGCCGCGGGTCGCAGAGGGTGTCGCCAGTGATCGAATGCCGCAGGCCGATCAGGCCCACGATGTCGCCGGCCGCGGCCTTCTGGACCTGCTGTTCCCTCTTGGTGGCGTGGATGCGCCACAATTGCGAGACGTTTTCCTTCTTGTCCTTGCCCGCGTTCAGAGCGCGTGTGTTGGCCTTGAGTTCGCCCGAGTAGATGCGTACCCAGGACAGATCGCCAGTCTTGGCCGGAAGGACCTTGAAGACCAGGCCGCAGAACGGCTCGGAGGAGCGGGGGGGGCGGCGCTCGATGTGGCCCTTCCGGGTTGGGTTTTCTCCCTCGACGGACGGCAAGTCCAGCGGGCTGGGCAGGTACCAGGCGACGGCGTCGAGGAGCGGCTGCACGCCGATGCCACGCAAGGCCGAGCCGCAGAGCACAGGCTGGATTTTTAGAGCCACGGTCGCCTGGCGGATCACCTGGCGAATCAAGGCCGGCGGGATCGGCTTTTCGAGAAGAGCCAGTTCCGTCAGTTCGTCGCTGTGCCCGTAGAGCTTTTCGAGCATTTGGTTGCGCCACGACTCAGCTTCGGCCCGCCGATCCTCGGGGAGATCGCCCCGTCGAACCACCCGGCCGTCCGACTCCCCGTCGAATTCGAGCATCTGCATCTCGATCAGGTCGATGACCCCCCGAAACGCATCGCCGGCGAGGACGGGGCCGGCCCCAACCGGGATCTGGAGCGGGACAGGCTGGGCGCCCAGGCGCTGCGCAATCTCGCCGCAGACGCGCTCGAAACCGGCGCCGTCACGATCCATCTTGTTGACAAAGGCCAGACGCGGCACCCGATAGCGGTCGGCCTGGCGCCACACGGTTTCGCTCTGCGCCTGGACGCCTTCGCGGGCGCTGAAGACGACCACGGCGCCATCGAGCACCCGCAGGCAGCGTTCGACTTCAGCCGTGAAGTCCACATGGCCCGGAGTGTCGATGAGATTAATGTGGGCATCCAGCCAGTCGAATGTGACGCAGGCCGAGTAAATGGTGATCCCGCGGTCCTGCTCCTCGGGATCGCAATCGGTTTCCGTGGTGCCGGCATCGACCTCGCCTGCGCGATGCTTGCTGCCGCTGCAGAAGAGCATGTGCTCGGTGACGGTGGTCTTGCCCGCGTCGATGTGGGCAATGACCCCGATATTGCGGATGCGTTGGATGTCGCGTGGCATAGAGTTGTTTCGTTTTGGAGAGGGAGGTGCCGATCATGCGACGCTGGGTTTCTCTGGAATCCTTGATCGGTTGAATATGTTGCTGACAAGTCAAGTTTCTGTGCTGCGTCAAACGGGTCAAGGATTCTACTAAGAGTCTGTGCAAAAACTAGTTCCGATTTTGATTGCTGAGCAGTTCATCCAGAAAACCGGATGTGGGACCGGACGCGATCCCTGCCTGGACGGAGGCCATCAAGACCTGGCGCGGATCGAAGTCCACCGGCCGCGGATTGTCCGTAACCACCAGACTGAAATCCCAGAGACCGGGGATTTCAGACAGGAGCGCGAGGCAGGCGCGGTGGAAGTCGTTCACGCTCGAGCCGAAGCGGCTCGGATCGCCGCCGACTTCGTTGAGGGCGGCAAAGCGGTTGTAGCAGTAAAAGGCGGTGTCTTCGCCGCCATTGGCCATGGCCGGGCATGTGAACTGTTGGAAGCGCATCACAAACTCCGCGGCGAGCGGGTCCTGGACGCGCAGTTGCAGCAGACGATCGAGAAAACCGAGCGCTGCGTCGGACAAATGAGAGTTCACACTGCGGACCTGCGTGACGGCCTCCGATGCGGCGGCCCAGTCGTTTTCTGAACAGATCGAGGCTTCGGCGTGCGGAAGACGTGGGTCGCCCAGCATCCGTCCGCGCATTCGAGCCGGAGACGATGATACCCTGTGGGGAGCCAGCGGGGCACAGGCAGGAGCCGGCGAACCAACAGTTCCCCATTTGCGCGCGCCCTGCCCGTCTCGGGCAGGCGATCGAGCCGCGATTCGCATCGGCGCACCTCGCCGTCTTCGAGGCGCCCCTCGGTGCGGACCGATCGGGCCGGAAGGCGTTCGGGCAATTGCAGACCAATGGCGCCTGGGCGCCCGCGCCAGACGACGTGCACGGGTTCGAGGGCGCGGCAGGCACGGGTCTGACGGGCTTCGCGCAAGGCATCCGGAACGTCGGTGGCGCGGCGGACGGGCACGCCCATGGCGCGGAGAATGGCCAGGAGCGTGTCGGGACTGGCGAATCGGCGCTGCCGTGCCATGTCCAGATAGCTCGTGTGGACGCCGTGAAGGCGGGCGAGCGTCTCGAGTTCGTTCCCGTGCGGGCGTGAGTGCTTCATCGGCTTCTCACGTGTGGTCAGGGCGCTGTCTTCGCGTTCGGGGCGGGGGCCTCATCGATCTCGAGTGTGACATGACGGGGTTCGATATTCTCGAGGTTCAGCTTGGCCGGGTAGGAGAGTTCGGTGCTGGTGATGCGGAAGGTGCGGCGCCCGCGCCGCGCATCCCAGAGTTGCAGCACGAGGCGGATATCGCCGGAGCCAAGAAAATCGAACTCCTTGCGCGGGGCGGAGAAGCTGGCCACAATGCTATCAGGGCGGACCATGGTGACAACGAGATTGGTGCCGAGCAGCCCGTACTGGACAGGGATCTCGAAGGAGCGGTGGACGATCTGGCTGCGATGGACGACCACCAGCCACAGGCTGACGGCCAGAACCACTGCCAGCACCTTCTCGCGGTAGTTATGATGGTAGAGATCGCGCCACAGACGGAACTCGGGCTGGGGAGCGATCTCGTGATAGAAGGCTTCGAGGATGGTGGCCAATTCGCTCGAATCGGCTACCATTCGGATGCGGCCGCGCCGGACGACGGAGATGGTGCCGCGTTCCTCGGACACGACCAGGCAGAGCGCGTCGCTGCGTTCGGAGAGGCCCAGGGCGGCGGCATGGCGGGTGCCTCTGCGGGGGAGTTCGTCGAGATTCTTCGAGAGGGGCAGATAGACGCCGAGTTTGTCGACCTGGTTGCCCTCGATGATGACCGCACCGTCGTGGCCTGGCGAATGGGGATCGAAGATGCTCCGAAGCAAAGGTTCGCTCAATCGTCCGTTGACCTCCTCGCCCCCCTGCACGTGACGCGCAATCACGTCGTGCCCGCGCACCACCACCAGCGCCCCGATGCGGGCTCGGGCCAGATCGCCCAGGGTGCGGGCGAGGATCTCGACCTCGCGGCGGGGGAGGCGCCGGGCCTGGCGCCGGTAGAGGGGCAGGCTGCGCTCACGCCACCACAGGCCCACCCGCTCGAAAAAGTAACGGAGATCCTCCTGAAAGATCACCACGAGCGCGACGAGGATGATCGCGAAGAAACCCCGCAGCAGCGTGGTCGTTAGTCGCAGATCGAGCTTCCAGGCGCCCACATAAAGCAGGCCGAAGATCACGATCCCAACAACGATGAGCGAGGAGCGGCGCGTCCGTTTGAGAGCTACCAGGAACGTGTAGATGATCAGCATGACGACCGCGATATCGACAAAGTCGGTGACGCGGATCTGAGTCAGGGCGAGGAGCAGGTATTTCAGCCAGTCCATCGGTGTTCAGCTAGCAAAGGGTTTGCGGGGCTCGGTCGTGCTCCGGATGCGCAGACGGCCCCTCAGGCGCTCGGTCAGCACGCGTTCGCGTTCGCTCCATTTTTCTTCGGGCGCATCCAGCCCGATGCGGCAACTGCCTCCCCCGATCGGCCCATGGCCGCCGGCCTGGGTGCGCTGAACGAAGACGTTGCGCAAGACCTCGCCCGCCTGGGCGTCCTGATGGACGCTGCGCAACGAGACGTGCAGGCGGCCCTTGTAGCGCCCTGAGACAAAACACCACTGGGCACGTTCGTACGTGAGCAGGAACTCCGCCACCTGGGAGACGCGATCGGGCGCGTCGACCAGCCCGAGATGCGACACCACCAGGCGGCGGTACTGGACGGCTTCGCGGATGCCGCGGCCCAGGACGCTAAAGAACTTGCGGGAGCGGAGCGGATTCCGGATGCGCGCCAGGGCCCGCATGTCGGCATGGCGCATCACCTCGAGGTAGGTTTGCGTGACGTCGCCGCGGCGCGCCCGGTACAGATCTAGCGTGTCCGTGAGAATGCCGTATGCCAGCGCGGTCGCAACGCGCGCCGGGATATCGGCGCTGGCTTGGAGCAGGGCCTGAGCGACCAGAACGCAAGTGGCACCACAACCCGGGTCGACGATGGCCAGACCGGCCTGGGGCGGGGTGTCGCCAGGATGCTGATCGAGCACGAGGGTGGCCTTCCGATTGCCCGGAAACGAGTTGTTGCCAAAGACCGGCTGGGTATCCACCAGCGCGACGTTCGCGAAGCGCTTGAGCAACACCGGGTGGAACCGGTGCATCCGGATGCGGAGGGTCCGGACCATCGCCTGGTTTTCGACGCGCCCGATAATCCCGCTGTAGGCGATGCGGGCTTCGATGCCAAAAGCCGATTGCACCAGGTGCTGAAGCCCATACATCGAGCCGATCGCGTCCGGATCCGGAAAGTCATGACTCATGATCAGGAGCGGCGACAAGGCCGAGCGATGCTCGCCTAGGAACTCGAGCAAGGTGCGGGCGTGATCCGCAGAGTTGGGAGGGGGACCGTTTTCGGGCGTTGTCATGGCGAGAGTCTCCAATCGTCAGATGGATTCGCCCAGCAGGCGCAGGATGCTGCGTAGCGGAATCTCGAGCCGCAGTGGGCGGCGGCGGTTGTTGGGCTTTGGCATCGAGCGTTCCCACCTGATCATAGTATTGTCCCAAGGCATCCAGCACGGCGCTCAACGCATCCACCATGCCGGGAATCGGTTCCGTGGCGATCGGGATCGGGAGCCCCGCTCCGCCGCGGGCAACAAAGTCCACGCCGCCCGACAAACGCGGCGGGTTGGGAAACCCCTCGCAACTCGTCTCCTTCCGTTCGTACAGGCACGGCACGGCGTCCAGCCGAAATTCGTCGACTTCGAGGTCGAGCCAGAAATCCAGCACCCGGATCATCATGATTGATCAACCCGCCGCGCCCGCTCTGGCGCGCATCCCCGATGCCTGCGTCTCGGCGGCAGACAGTCGGGCGCCACGACGCCTTCGCCCTTGCCTTCCGCGCGTCCTCGAAACCGAGCGCACCGAGGCCTGCGACCAGCGATCCCGCGCGTCTGGTTTCTGCCAAGCACGCGCGGATACTCGGACGGGCGATCCGCGGGATGCAACAGGTTTTTGCGGAGCCGAAGCGGCCCGCTCAATTGACGTCCGATCCGGTCCGCGCTAGCGTGCCCCCATGAATGAGGTACAGGATAGCAAGCCGAGCGGCCTCGATCGTTGTGCGGGGGGCCAGTCCCTGGCGCCGGCACAGGCACACTCGCTTGCGCTCGAAATCCGCGCTCTCAAGCAGCGCCTGAACGCCGTCATTCTCGCGCACAATTACCAGGTGCCCGAGATTCAGGACGTCGCCGATTACGTCGGCGATTCACTCGGCCTGTCGCAACAGGCGGCGGCGACCCCGGCCGACGTCATTGTTTTCTGTGGCGTCCATTTCATGGCCGAGACGGCCAAAATCCTGAATCCCAACAAGATCGTCGTGCTGCCGGACAAGGACGCCGGATGCTCGCTCGAGGAAAGCTGTCCGCCCGACCAGTTGGCCGCATTGCAGCGGACCAATCCGAACTTCTATACCGTCACCTACATCAACTGCAGCGCGGCGGTGAAGGCGTTGAGCGACGTGATTTGCACCAGCGGCAACGCGGTCAAGATCGTGGAGGCGAGTCCGAAGGAGAAGGACCTTCTGTTTGTGCCGGACGAGAATCTGGGCGCCTGGGTCATGGAGCAAACCAACCGGCCCATGACCCTGTGGAAGGGCAATTGCTACGCGCACGTCGAGTTCCGGCGCGACAGCCTGTTGCGGATGCGTCAGCGGTATCCGGACGCCAAGGTTGTGGTGCATCCGGAGAGCCTGCGCGAGGTGCGCGATCTTGGGGACGCAGTCTGTTCGACGGAGAAGATGATCAGCTACTGCAAGACCAGCCCCGCCAGGCAGTTCATCATCGTCACCGAATCGGGCATCGTCCATCGCCTGCGGAAGGAATGTCCCGGCAAGGAGTTCCTCTGCGCCCCGGTTTTCGACGCGATGCGGCTGCCCACCGACAACTGCCGCTGCTGCGAATGCAAGTACATGAAAATGAACACGCTCGAGAAAGTGCGCGACTGCATGAAGCATCTCGCACCGCGCATCGAGTTGCCCGACGACATCCGCCAACGGGCCCGGCTCCCCATCGAGCGCATGCTCGAGATCTCGGCCCGCCCCTGATCCGGTCTTCGACTTTTGTCAGCGCTCATTTGTGAAGTGGGGCGGTGACGGCCCCGTCGCCGACGAACGCCGTATTCACTTGAAGTACGTCAATATCGTTAAGCGTAGGGGCCTCGCCTACGATGCGCGGCTGGGATGTGATTATAGACAATCTTCCACCTGCCATTTTAACGATCCCCTCCAGCCTGATGTCATCGCTAAAAATCTGGTTTTGCAGCCTGATCCTATCCAAGTATTCAGCAGGGCTCGCCCCATGAAGATAGCTGCTTAGCGCGATTCCATATCCTTGATGCCTGTCATGGCGTGTAAATTTGATGTACCTGCCGGATTTTTGATCGTAGTGGACTCCATGTTCACCGTACAGATCATCTGCTGTGGGCAACTCTTGCGCTATGAGCCCTTCACGCTCAGCCCATTCACCGAGTCGTCTCTCCTCGCCGCGGATCCGCGCAATGCGTTCTGATCGTCCCTCATCATGCGCTGGCGCTGGGCTGCCACTTCCTCTGGCGTTTGCTTCGGCTGATTTAAGCGTCCTTGCAGAGTCGGCCATTTGACATGCGTCTTGTTCTGTTGATTCTCTGTGCTCATAAGGCATCGCAAGTTTCGACTGTTGTTTTTCCCGCGTCGATGGGAGAATTTTACTTGATTCGGAACGATCTGTCCACGCCGCCTTATCACCAACGATTTTGACCCGGTCAGGGAACGCTCGCAGCAGCGAATCGAGCAGCTCCTTCGAGAGATTCTCGACGCTGGTCTGCCAGTTCTCGGCAAACGGCTTCTCCTGGGGCCGCACCTGCTCGCTGATCGTGATCAGCCCGAGCCGGACCGCCGACTCACGGTCCACATCCTCGCCCCACATGCCGCTGTTGAAATCGAATGGAGGGAACGCGCGCTCGAATCTCGGGAGCGCCACCCAGATCGGGCTGCTCTTGAGGGCGACCTTCGGTTCCTTGGCAACGCCGTCGAAGCCGACTTTATGAGCGGCGGCGCGCCACCTGGTATCCCAATCCCGCGGGACCTTCGCCTGGCGAATGCGCACGAGTTCCTCTGCCGGGTACGCATCGAGCAGGTCAGGGTCCTGGCCGGCCGACCAGTTCGCGTAACCGTATGCGCTGTCGGTCTGCATCTCGTAGATGAGGCTCGCGCGCGCTTCGCTGCCGACGTCCTCGGTCTCGGGTTTGGCAGACCGATCGGACTGGTCGGACTGGTCGGACTGGTCGGACGTGCCTGACCTCCATCCTGGATGGTCCCACGACAGGCCGCCGAATGTCTGTTGAGTGACGGCGCCGTGGCCGCCGACGGTCTCTTCGCCATGAACGGGCAGGTGTTTTCTCGGCAAACGCAGGCAAGAACTCTGCGCGTCCTTGATCAGAATTGTGGTAGTGATTCCGCTCGCTCCAACGTCCGGCGATCTCCCCCACAGAATCGAAAACGCGTTGACCGGTCAGGCCTGCGAGTCTATGATCGCCGAGGTTGGAAAAGAAGCTATCCGGCAACTGAATGGAGGATGTGTTATGGCACTGAAGATCGAACGAATTGACACCTGGGCGGCCTCTCTGGAGGACAACCCCGGCAACCTTGCGGCCAAGCTCAACGCGCTCGCGGAAGCGGGAGTGAATCTGGAGTTTGTCATGGCGCGTCGCGCACCGGACAAACCCGGCACCGGGGTTGTCTTTGTGACCCCGATCAAAGGCGCGGCTGGATGTCGGGCGGCACGGCAAGTGGGCTTCAAGAAGACCCAGAGCCTGCACGCTGTTCGCATCGAAGGACCAGACAAACCGGGGCAAGGCGCTCGGATCACGCAAGCCTTGGGTGAGAAGGGACTGAACTTGCGCGGGCTTTCGGCCGCCGCGGTCGGGAAGAACTGCGTAACGCACATTGCGTTCGACACGGCGGCGGATGCCGGCAAGGCCATCCGCATCGTGCGCGGATTGTAGGGGACGGTCGCTCGGAGCGCTTGAATTTGGGGCGGCAGTGGTGACCATGCGCAAAGCGATGCTTCTTTGGGTTGCGTCGATGTTCGGCGTGCTTTCGCACGATGGCATTCGAACCTCCTGGACCACGAGCACGGCTTGAGGCGCTTGGATCGACCGATTCGCTTCCTCCTTGTGCAGCGAGGCGCCTTGCGCCCCGATGCTGAATTCCAGCCCATCCCGGTTCCAGCCCCCCACGACTGGCGGACAGCGCGTCCTGAGCCGATGAAAGGTCGCGCGTCGAGCAAGCGGTTGCCGAGTGATTCTGGCCGGCCTGCCACCGGCGAGATGAAACTGGCCCAAAACGGGCGGTTTGAAATGGGATCTTCTTCGATCCGTTTTCTTACCCCAATTCACTGAGATTTCTTCTTCCTTCTTCGCCGCGCTGGATTTTCTTCAGCCGGGATTTTCTTCCGTTGTCGGGTCGGTCTCTCGGAGTCTGGTTCCTTTGCTTTGAGGAACCCGATGAAGACCCGTAAGCAGCGCTCCAAGTGTCTGCACTGCAACGAATATTTCATTCCTGACTACCGCAGTGGAGCGCGCCAGCGCTACTGTTCCAAGCCCGACTGCCGC
>MWFF01000067.1 GCA_002071485.1 Verrucomicrobia bacterium ADurb.Bin006
TGAGGATCGATTCGGATGAGCAGGTTGCGCAGGGCGGAGTAGCTGGGGACTTTGCGGAAAGAGGTGCCTTTCTTGCGCGGAAAGCCAAGCCAAGCGCGTTGGGCCTGGGTGAGGAACTGGGCGTATCGCTGAATGGCGGCGACGTTGTCACGGCCGGCAAACAGGGCCATGGCGATGAACACCAGCAGCGACCAACACGGATAGGTGCGGTTGGCACGGCGCGGGTCGGGGAAGTTCGGCTCTCCGCTCGTTCAATCTGTGTTCCGACCCGAATCTGTGTGGAGTTCCCCACCGATTCGGTGCACGGCACGGGTCGAGCGAGCCAGAGAATTCCCACACCGATTCAGGGCGGAACACAGATTCCCGAAGAGGACAAGTTCTTCCTCACGAATTGGCCCAAGGATTGAATCTGGCAACCGTAACCTAGGCACCAAGTAGGGCGGAATGTAGTTGAAGGCCTGACGCAAAACGGTTAGTTAGCCCGCGGTTGGGGCTTGGTGTCTTTTCATGGCCTGCCGTGTGGCAGGTTTTCGTCAAGCTTCCAACCGTTTTTTTTCCGATTCCTGTGGGATGGCTGTGGAATGAAACCGATCCTGCCGATAACGCTGATTTGCCTGGGGCTGCTCGCCCCGCGGTGCGGCGCATCCGAACCTGATTCGTCGCTCTCGCTCTGGCTGCCACTGGATGAAGGTCTTGGCAGTCTCGCCATCGATCGCTCGCCGAATCAACTCGAGGCCGAACTCGCCAACGTGCGATGGGCCAAGGGGGCCTTTGGCACAGCCGCCCATTTCGGCGGCACCAATGCGTTCATCGAACTTCCGCCCGTTCCTTCCCTGAACGGCGCAACGCAATGCACCATCTCGGTCTGGGCAACATGGGAAGGGACGGGGCGCTATCCCAATCTGCTGACGACGCACACTTGGAGTCCCGGCGGCATGATGCTTTTTGTCAGCGATAACTCTTGTTCCTTCCGGATGGGGCGGCCCGGCCATCGGGCTGGTGTTCCGGGCAATGCCTGGGACGAAATTGGAGTTGGATTGCTGAATGCGCTTCCCATGCGGCAGTGGGTTCATCTGTGCGTGGTCTTTGCGTTGCCGAACATCACCACATACGTCAATGGCAAACCGGTTGACCAGGGGGATTGGCCTTATCCTGTCTCAGCCGACGGCTTGCGCCTCGGAGGCTGGTCGAGCCCCGTTTCCCACCACGGCCTAATCAGTGACCTGCGCATCTACGGTCGTGCGCTCACGGGGGACGAGGTCAGCGACCTCGCGGAGAATTCCACGCGCACCAACGCTGAGTACACTCTGGTGGATGAATCCGCGTACGCCCCGCCGCTGGCGGCGCGTTTTGAGAACCGCCACGCCACTCTGGCCATCGACCAGCAAGGCCGAATCTGTTCGCTGCGCAGCAAGGCATCCGGCCGCGAGTTGTTGGCCTGCCGGCAGGAACTGGTGTCGGCCCGGCTCAAAGACGGACGCCAAATCACCGCCCGCAAAGCCTCGTTTGCCAACAATACGCTCACGTTTGAGTTCTCACCGAGGCGTGGTGTGGCAGTTCTGGCCGTGGATGAGCGCGAGGACTTCTTTACCTTCACGATTCAGTCCGTGACCGTGCCCGATGTTGCCTCTCTGACCTTTTTCAACCTGCGGGTCACGCCGGCAAAGTATCGCGGCAACATGGTCAATATGCTTTCGGATGACACAGATGCCGTCTGCTTGCGGGGTTACGACCTTCCCGTCGAGATGGCACTGGACGGCAATCTCCCCGGACTGCGAGTCTGGACCGTGGCGGAGCGCGGCCTCACCGGATGGCGGGCTGGGTTGGCCGCGGGTCCCAAACCGGAAATGACCGCGATGCTTCGCGCCATGACGATGGAGGCAGGGGTGCCAGTCTCGAAGCTCGGCGGCGCA
Organism: Verrucomicrobia bacterium ADurb.Bin006; assembly: GCA_002071485.1. Taxonomy (GTDB): domain Bacteria; phylum Verrucomicrobiota; class Verrucomicrobiia; order Limisphaerales; family J093; genus MWFF01. The sequence continues at coordinate 1,914 of MWFF01000067.1, forward strand.
TGGGCACTTGGCGCCGAGGCGAACCGCGGCTCCTACCTCTTCGCCGATCTCTCGCTGGCTTCCGTGGACGACTGGATTGACATCGCGCGCCGAGGCGGGTTCACGCACATCCACCTGCACGGCTGGTGGGACACGCTCGGGCACTACGGCGTCAACACCAACCTCTTTCCCAACGGCCTTGCGGACATGAAAGAGGCCGTCGCTCGCATCCATGCGGCGGGCCTCAAAGCGGGCATCCATACGCTCACGGCCTGCATTGATCCGCGAGACGCCTGGGTGACACCCGAGGCCAGCCCGCACCTGATCGCTACCGATTCCTATACGCTGGCGCGGCCCATGACGCCTACGGACACCGCGATCTACGTGAACGAGAAGCCGAGCCCGAATCACGATGTCGTTTTCACCTACATGGGCAACGGCAATGCCATCCGCATCGGCACGGAAATCGTGCAATACGGCGAGGTGGTGTCCCAACCGCCCTATGCCTTCGCAAAATGCCAGCGGGGCGCGTTCAAGACCGTCCCGGCGGCCCACGCGGCTGGCGACCCTGTCGATTATCTCCAGCAACGCTACATCGCGTTCTATCCCGAGCCCGGCTCGCCACTGGCCTATGAACTGGCCGACCACATCGCCAACGTCTTCAATACGTGTCAACTCGACCAAATCTACTTTGACGGCTCCGAAGGCATGATGAGCCGCTATGGCATCGACTTTATGCGCCGCACGATTTTCGAGCGCCTGAAAGGTGAGGTTTTGGCAGAGGCCAGCGAATGGGGCGCGCACAGTTGGTGGTTTCATTCCCGGCTCGGCGCCTGGGATCATCCCGTCTGGGCCGTCAAGCGATTTCATGATCTTCACATCGCCTCCGACGCTCAGTTCCGCGCCTCCGAACTGATCGAGCCGCAGATGGGCTGGTGGGCCCCCCGCGAGCCATCGGCTCATGCACGCGGTCATTTCCTGGACGAGATGGAGTACTTCGCGGCAAAGAACCTGGGACTCGACTCCGCCATGTCCATCCAGGGCGTCAACGTTTCCCGCCACCCGCTGTCATTTCATGTCGAGAACCAGTTCACCGTTCTCGGCTGGCACGAGCAACTGCGGTTGGCGCGCTACTTCGACTCTCAGACGATCGCACGTGTGGCGGTCCCCGGCGACGAGTTCCGTCTGCGGCAGGACCCGGGCGGCGCGTGGAAATTCACGCCGGTCAAAATGTCGGCTCATCGCATCAGTGCACTCGGCAACGGCTCCGAACGCTGGACGAGCGCGAATCCGTTCGCCGATCAACCGGTCGCGGCCCGCATCGAGGCGCTCTATTCCGTGGCGGCCTACGACAGTCCCAAGCGCATTTGCGTAGCGGACTTCGCCGACTTGGAGGCCTTCCAGCAGGCCACCAGTTCGTCCTCGGTGCTGCTTCAACTCAGAGCGGTGGCGGACGATACGCGTGGAGGCGAGCGCAATCTGAGCCTGCGTGCCCGGAACCAGGGCACAGCACGCCGCGGCGCATGGGCCCGGGCAGGTCTCGCCTTTCCGGCCCCCTACCGCAACCTCTCCGGCGCCGAGGCGCTGGGCGTGTGGGTCAAGGGCGACGGTAAGGGCGCGCTGCTGAACATACAGTTGTGCACGCCGCGCGAGTACACGCATGCGCTTTCCGATCACTACGTGCTCCTTGACTTCACGGGCTGGCGTTACGTCGAACTCCTGCTGCGCGAGCGGGATCTGGAGCAGATGTCCGACTATGAGTGGCCGTACGGGGGCGGCTACGATCTATACCGCAACCCGCTGGACATGGCCCACGTTTCCGAGGTCAACCTCTACCTCAACAACCTGCCTCCCGGCGACAGCGCTGAAGTGATCCTCGGCCCTGTCATGGCGCTCGCCGTTCAGCCTGCTGAATTGAGGAATCCGGTGCTCACCCTGAACGGACAGAGCCTCGCCCTGCCTGTCACGCTGAAATCCGGCGATTTCCTCGAAATCGATACGACCGGCAACGGCACGCACTACGACCACAAAGGCAATCTGCTGACGCGAGTCCGTCCGATGACCGCGTCCGGTTGGCCGGTGCTGAAGTCGGGCGAAAACGCAATCGCCTTCGATTGCGAGAAGCCGACCGGCGCGAGCGCCCGCGCTGAAGTAACGCTCACCGCCAGCGGCCAGCCGTTTGGCACAGTCAATCCGCGCGCCAGGATCGACTGGAAGCACCTGACGCGTGAATACGAGTTGCCGCGCTGGATCACCGCACCGGAGGGCGCGGACAACATCTGGGACGTGGCGGTTCGTCCGGACGAGCAAGCCAGGCTGGAAATCGAACTGAGCGGCGGCATGGACACACCCACCCTGACCGTGAACGGCGAAGTTCTCCGCTTCCCGGTTGTGCTCAAGCCCGCCCAGCGGCTGATCTGCCGCGGTGACCGTCATTGGCAGATCATTGACGCGGAACGCGCCCAAGTTACGGAAGGCGATCTCACCGTCGCCGCACCCATTCTGAAGAGCGGATCGAACCGTGTTTCGTTCACCTGCATTGCTCCCGAGCGCGCGTTGGTGAAACTCGTCAAGGTTTACAAACCATGATGGCCGGACACCCCCTTCTGGCTGTCGCTTCATCCAAGTGGCTTGATTCCAGCGTTTGGTGGGCCTTCCAACGCCCTGCTGTTTGCTTTGCTGCGAGAAGGACCCGTGCACGCCAATCACACCCGACCCTTTCCCAGTCGGCTTCTTCTGCGCTCTGCAGGGGCCGCGCGGCCCCGTCGCGATTCCGTGCACTCGATCTTGGACCCGCGCGGAATCGCAGCAGACAATGGCGGCACTTCAGTTGTTGAACGGAGTTCCGCCCAGCACCGCCGCCGTCAGACCCATCGCGTCGAGGAGTTGGCGGGCCAGAGCCTGCTGGTCCGCGGGCGGGGCGTGGGGCGACATCAACTCCGCGAAGCGCCCCTGGAACGTCAGAGCATCTGAAGGTCGTCGGTGGGCATCGGTATGCGCCGCGTGGAGGGCCTGCCTGCCGCGCCTGCCTGTGCCGTGCCCGACACGGCAGACAGGCCGCTGCGCTTTGCGGCGCAGACAGGGCACGCGACCTCGTGTGCTCTGTTCGCGCGCACGAAGGCGTTGGAGTGGGGACGCCCTCGTCCCCCGGCGATGAGAGTTGCAGGCCCGCTTTGGCAGGCGTTACCCCTCCGGCAATCTCCATCCGTTGCAGGCCCGGCGCCCTCACCACGCGACAGAACACCGAGCACAACCAGATGCACCGCTCGAACGCGGCCTCGAGCGCGGGCTTGCGCAAACCGGCCGGCTCCGGTTCAATCGCGTCCCAACAAACGGCGGCCCTTCAAGGCATGCAGGATATTCTGTTTTACGTTTTTGCGGCGCTGACGCTGGTCTGCGGTTTTCTGGTCGTGGCGAACCCGATCAGCCGCAGCCCGGTGACGAGCGCGCTTTTCCTGGTCTTGACCATCGTCTCGCTGTCCGGCTTGTTCGTCCTGCTGCACGCCTTCTTCCTGGCGGCGGTGCAGATCGTGGTCTATGCCGGGGCGGCGCTGGTGCTGTTTCTCTTCGTCATCATGATGCTCGACTTGAAGGCGGAGGAGCGCCGTCGAATCACGCGCTTGGGCCTGATCGGAGGCGGGTTGGTCGCCGTGGCGATGGCGTGGCTATTCCGCGTGGTTCCGCGGGAAGCGGCGCTTGTCGCCTCCGGACCAGCTCATGTCGAGGGGTCGACGCCGGCTTTGGGGGCGCTGTTGTTCACGCAGTACCTGCTCCCCTTCGAGGCGATATCGCTGGTGTTGGTGGCGGGGATGGTGGGAGCGATTCTGCTGAGCAGGAAGGAGCCATCGTGACCGTCGGACTGGCACACTACCTGACGGTGAGCGTGGTGCTGTTCTGCCTGGGTTTGCTGGGGGTGATCGCGCGCCGCAATGTGGTGATCGTCTACATGGCGCTCGAGTTGATGCTCAACGCGACGAACCTGGCGCTGGTCGCCTTCTCGCGGTTCAACCACAATCTCGAAGGCCAGGTCATGGTGTTCTTCATCATCACCGTGGCGGCGGCGGAGGTGGCGGTCGGCCTGGCCCTGATCGTCGCGCTGTATCGCAAGCGCCAGACCGCACACGTCGAAGACCTCGCTTCGATGCGACTCTGACGCCCTCCGCATGCACGCCGCATCGACCCATCTCGCCTGGCTGGTGCTGCTCCCGCCACTGGGGGCGGCGGCGGGCATCACGCTCCTGGCCCTGAACCGGCCGGCGGTGAGCGCCCGGCTCTCGATCGGGGCGATTCTGGCCGCGTTCGGCGTCAGCCTGGTGCTGTTCACACAAGGTGTGGAAGGGCGGACGGCGTGGACATGGCTGTCGATCGACGACGGGCGTGGGACTTTCGTTGCCGAACTGGGGTTGCGGTTGGACCACTTGAGCTGCCTGATGCTGCTGGTGGTGACGGGCGTCGGCTCGGTGATCCACATCTACTCGTTGGGCTACATGCGCGGAGACCGCAGCGTGGGGCGCTACTTCGCGGGGCTGAGCCTGTTCAGTTTTTCGATGCTCGGGATTGTGCTGGCCGACAATTTCCTGATGCTCTTCATCTGCTGGGAACTGGTCGGCGTCTCGAGCTACCTGTTGATCGGGTTCTGGTTCGAGCGCCCGGCGGCAGCCGATGCGAGCAAGAAGGCGTTCCTGACAAACCGGCTTGGCGACTTCGGGTTCCTGCTCGGCATCATTCTCCTCTGGGCCGCATTCGGGACGCTCGATTTCGCCGAACTCGAGCAGCGTATCGGCGCCGGCACAACCCCTTGGCTGCCGTCGCTGGTCGGCCTCCTGATCTTCTGCGGCGCCGTCGGCAAATCGGCCCAGTTCCCGTTGCACGTCTGGCTGCCTGACGCCATGGAAGGGCCCACGCCCGTCAGCGCGCTCATCCACGCGGCGACGATGGTGGCCGCGGGCGTCTACATGCTGTGCCGGGTGTTTTTCGTGTTCGCGGCGCCGGGATCGGCGGCGCCGGACGTCATCGCGTGGGTGGGCGGAGGCACGGCGCTTCTGGCCGCGCTGATTGCGGTCCAGCAGAACGACATCAAACGCATCCTGGCCTACTCGACCCTTTCGCAGCTCGGCTACATGGTCCTGGCCGTGGGCCTCGCCGGCATGGCCGCCGGCGCGCATCCCGTTCCGGCGATGTACCATCTGACCACGCACGCCTGCTTCAAAGCGCTCCTGTTCTTGGGCGCCGGGTCGGTCATTTGCGCCTTGCGCCACGAGCAGGACATCTGGCGCATGGGTGGCCTGGCGCGCCGCATGCCGATCACGTTCTGGACATTTCTGGCGGCGACCCTCGCCCTGTGCGGCATTCCGCCTTTCAGCGGTTTCTTCAGCAAAGACGCGATTCTCGCCCTGGCCTGGGAGCGGCAGCCTGTGCTCCTTGGGCTGGCTGTGGCGGTGGCGTTCCTGACGTCGTTCTACATGTTCCGGCTGGTGTGGGTTGCGTTTCTGGGACCGGCCAAGTCCCAGGCGCCCGACCACGCGCGCGAATCGCCCGCGGTGATGACCCTGCCTTTGTTGGTGTTGACCGTGCCGAGTGTCGTGGCCGGTTTTTGGGGGATCGACTCATACCTGATCGAGCACTTTCGTCCTGGCGAAGGCCTGTCCGCACCAGGTTGGCTTGGGCAACTGACCGCGCCGTTTCACCATGCGCCGGTGGCGGCGTTCAGCGGGTTGATCGCGGCGTTGCTGGGGATCGTGTTCGCCTGGAGGCTCTACAGCCATCGGGTTCAGGATCCTTTGCCGGGCCTTTTGGACGCCGCGGCCCGGCCGCTGCGCGACAAGTTCTATTTCGATGAGTTTTATGGGCGGTTGATCGCCTGGACCCAGGACACCCTCGCCCGGGGGGCGGACGCGGTCGATCGCTGGGTGATCGGCGGCGCGCTGGTGAAGGGCGCATCGGGAAGCATCGAGTTGTGCGGGCGCCTCTTGCGGCTGGTCCAGACCGGGAGCCTGCAGACTTACGCGTTTCTGTTTGTCCTCGGCGCGGTGGTGGCGATTGTGCTGATGCTGGGATGGTGAACCATGGACTCGCTCACGTTCATCATCTTCTGCCCGTTGATCGGCGCGGTCCTGATTGCCCTGATCCCGCGCAGCTTCGAAGTCCTGTTTCGGGGCATCACGCTGGGAGCGACCGGCCTCTCGCTGGCGGGGGCGTTGTGGATTTTTTCGGAGTTCGAGCTCGGAACGGCGCGCATTCAGTACGAGGAACTCGTGCCGTGGGTCTACTCTTTAGGCATCAACTATCACCTGGGTGTGGATGGCTTGAACGTGGGGCTTCTCCTCATGGGCGCACTGGTGGCGTTCGCGGCCACCTGCGTCTCGTCCGAAATCCGGGAGCGACAGAAGGAGTTCTACCTGCTGCTGCTGCTCATGACAGGAGGAATCCTGGGCGCGTTCGCCTCACTCGACCTGTTCTTCTTCTATTTCTTCCACGAACTGGCGTTGGTCCCGACATTCATCATGATCGGCGTCTGGGGCCGCGGGGCCAACCGCCGCGAGGCGGCTTTCACCATCACCTTGTATCTGAGTCTGGGGGCCCTGATCGCGCTGGTGGGTCTGGTTGCGCTCTATCTCGAGACCGGGGCGCACACGTTCGACGTTGTCGCCATGACCCGGCATGTGGCCGCGCATCCCGTCTCGGAAAGCGCGCAGAACATCATCTTTCCCCTTTTGATGATCGGATTCGGCATCCTGGTGTCGCTCTGGCCGTTCCACACTTGGGCGCCGCTGGGGTATGGCGCCGCGCCCACAGCCACGGCGATGCTGCATGCGGGCGTCATCAAGAAGTTCGGACTCTACGGTCTCTTGCGCATCGCCGTGCCGCTGCTGCCCGAGGGGGCCCAACGCTGGGTCGGACTCCTGGCCGTCCTCTGCCTGGGCAATCTGGTTTACTGCGGCCTGGTCGCGATGCGCCAGAAGAACTTCGGCCTGCTGATTGCCAATTCGAGTGTTGCGCACATGGGCTTCGCGTTCCTGGGCATCGCCAGTCTGAGCCTTATCGGGGTGACGGGCGCCGTGGTGGTGATGATTGCGCACGGCCTGTTGGCCGCCCTGACTTTCGGTCTCGGCGGCTATCTCCACCAGCGCTTGGGCACGCTCGAGATGGCGCAAATGGGCGGCCTGTTGCGGCGCCTGCCCTTCGTTGGCGGAGTCCTGATCATGGCGATGCTGGCCGGATGCGGGCTGCCGGGATTCGCCAACTTCCCCGGCGAGATTCTGGTTCTCTTCGGCGCCTTTATCCGGCATCCGGTCATCGTCAGCCTGGCTGCGTGGGCGGGCTTGATCATCGGCGCGGTCTACGCCTTGCGCGCGGTCCGCGTCATGCTTCACGGAGAACTGCCGCAGCGCCGGCACGACACGCCGGATGCCGCGAACGCCTGGCGCAAACTGCCGTACGCGCTTCTCCTGGCCGCCCTGGTGGTCTTCGGTTGCTTCCCGAGACTCCTGACCGACCGCATCGTCGCCTCCGCACAACAGGCCATCGCGTCCGTTCAAGGCTCTTCCGTGGCGGAAATCCAGCACGCCGACGACCGCCTGTTTGGCGGGTCTGAACCGACAAAGGCTTCGATTGGCCAACGTGGGGCCTTCTATGCCGGCCAAGAGGGGATCGCGGCCGGGCGCTCGAGGCGGCAGTCTGGGTGTTCGATCCGGCTGACGGGAAACGCTGCGCATGAGTGACCTGACAGCCATAGGACTCGAACTGGCGGTGATGGTCACCGCTCTGGCAGTGCTTCTTCTGGACCTCTGGACGCCCCCGGAGCAGAAGCGTCAATTGGGTTACGTGGCGGCAATCGCCGTGGGGGTCATTTTCGTGGCCAGCTTCGCCGTGCTGATTCCGGAACCGCGAATGGCCTTTGGCGGAATGTATCGTCTGGACGAGCTGTCGCTTTACTTCAAGCGCTTTTTCCTGCTGACGGCGTTGGTGGTCCTGCTGATGTCGATCGAGATCGCCGATCGCATCGAAGCGGGCTTCCCCGAGTACTGCGCGCTGCATTTGTTCGCGCTCACCGGCATGATGCTCGCGGCATCGGCCTATCATTTTGCGATGGTCTTTGTGGCCCTCGAACTGATTGCTGTCACGTTCTACATCCTGACGAGCTACCAGCGCCGCCGCCTGGCCTCGCTCGAAGCCGGGGTCAAGTATTTGGTTCTGAGCGCAGTCGCGTCCGCGTTCCTGGTTTACGGGATTGCCCTGGTCTTTGGAGCGAGCGGCACGCTGGATTTTGCCAGGCTGGCCGACAGATCGAACACCGGGAGCCATCGCATGCTCGAACTGGGCCTGTTGCTGGTCTTCCTCGGGCTCACCTTCAAGCTCGCCTCCGTGCCGTTCCAGTTCTGGGCTCCGGACGTCTACCAGGGCGCCCCCACCCCAACTGTGGCGTTCCTGGCCCTGGGATCGAAGGCGGCGGGAGTGGCGCTGCTGATTCGGGTGTTCCACGAAGCGGCGCCGGCAATCGGACGGGGCTGGCACGGACTGTTCGCGGGCGTGTCGGCCGCAACCATGCTCTACGGCGTCCTCTGTGCGATCCCGCAGCGGAATTTGAAGCGATTGCTTGGGTATTCGAGCATCGCCAACGGCGGGTTAGTCTTCATGGGCCTCTCGACGTTCAGCGCGCCGGGCCTCAGCGCCGTGCTCTATTTCCTGGCGGCGTACCTGTTCACCCTCGGCGCGGCATTCTTCGTGTTGTGCCTGGTGGCGCCCACCGCGGAAGACGCGGATATCCCGGCCCTGACCGGGCTGCACCGGCGCTCGCCGCTGCTGGCGGCCGCGCTCGCTCTGTCCATGGTTTCCCTCGCCGGGATTCCCCCTCTGGCCGGTTTCTTCGGAAAGTTCCTGCTCATCAAGGCGGCTCTCGAGAACGGCCCTTCCTGGCCCGCAATGTATGCCCTGGCGAGTGTTGCCTTGCTGACGGCTGTGATCTCGATCTCCTACTATTTCGGCGTCATCCGAGCGATATACTGGCCGGGAGAAACGGAACGCGAAGTCGTCCGCGATCCCGAGCCGATTGTCCTCTCAGGGCTCACCCGAGCGGTCCTCTGGTTCTGCATCGTCGGCATGCTCTGGCTGGGGATCGCGCCGGACAAGATGTTGATCCTCGCCGAACACGCCGTTCGTGCCCTGGCACTGTAAATGGGCTAACGGTCTGTGCAAAAATTACTTCCGATCAATTTTTGCACAGACCCTAAGGCAGCGCGCGGCGCAACTGATCGAGAATCGCGGTGACCAGGCCGCCGCGGCTGATCTCGCCCGAATCGTGCGCCGGAACCGCATAGGTCTGGCAGGGGCCATCCGCGGACTTCAGAGCCAGCCAGACCGCACGCCTGCCTGCTGCATTCGTCTCGACCCCGCCGACGGCCAGCGCCCAGGGAGTGCGTCCCCACAGTGCCGCCGCCCCGGCAAGGGCTTGCGCCTGCTCGAGCGCAGGAGGCGCGGCGGGCGCGGCGGGCAGACTGAGGATGCGCGTCAGCGTCTCTTCGTTCGGGGCAGAGCACGCGCCTGCGAGGAATTGCGGCGCATTCGGCAATGAGGCAAGAGCCGCGGCGAGTTGTCCGCCGCTGCCGACCTCGGCGATTGTGACGGACGCCTTGCGCGCCAGAAACCGCCGGGCGACCACCTCTTCGAGCGACGTGCCGTCGTCGGAATAGATGAACTCGCCCAGATGCTCGCGAATGGCCTCTTTGATCCGCTCGAGGCGCGCGCGATCCTCGGGTCGATGGCCCGGGAGGCCGAAGGTGAAATCCACCCGGCTGCCCTCGAACAGCGAAGTCACCATCACGTCGGGCGCGATCGCCACGTGATCCTTGATTGACTGATCGATTTGCGACTGGCCAATCCCGACAAAACGGAGCGTCAGCGAGTGCCCGAAAGAGCGCGCGCCGCACCGCTCTTTCAGGAAAGGGGCCAGTTCCCGCTGAACCATCGGCTGGAGTTCCCGCGGCGGCCCGGGCAGCGCGATGACCAGCGCGTCCTGATTCCCTTGAAACGTCTTGCCCAGGTCAAAGACAAGGCCGACGGCTGTTCCGGCGCCGTTCTTGAGGTAGCCGCCGCGTTCGGGGACCAACGTCTGGCGCCTAAGGTTGGGTCGGATGCGATCGCGTGTCTGGCCGAAGCGCCGTTCGAGGTCGGCCAGCACGGCCGGGTGTTCGCGCAGGGGGATGCCAGTGAATTCGGAGAGCGTCTCGCGCGAGATGTCGTTCGGGGTTGGCCCGAGCCCGCCGGTGACCAGGACCAGCGGCGCTCGGTTCGTCGCAAAACGCAGCGCGCGCAGTATGTCCTCGCGACGATCGTCCACGGTGAGCGAGCCGACGCAGCGGCAACCCAGCAGCCGCAATGTGCGCGCCAGAAAATGCGTGTGGCCGTCCGGGTAGACGCCTTCGAGCAATTCGCCTCCGGTCACGACAATGAAATAGTCGATGGGCTGCGTCTCTTCGAAAGCCGCAGAACTGTCCTTATCGCTCGCGGCGTTCGCAATCGCCATCCCTGCGGCGAGCCCGAGTGCAAGAAGCAAACACTTCAGATTCATGCCGGGTCGAGACGATGCGCCACTGTGTTGACACGCGTCAACGCTGGGCCGCACGAACGGTGCGGTTCTCATTCTCAGTGCAAGGCCTTGCCGCCGGGCGAGGGACCCCACGTTGTCCACGGCACCGGAGAACGCAGCGACCCCATAGCAGGCCGGGTCTCCGGACCCGGTGCTGGACGTTGGCAAACTGAGAATTGCTGACGCGCACTGAGCACACGAGCTTCACTCTTCTGCAACACTCCGGACCGGCCATGGGATTGCGGATGCAGCCGCTTGCAAACGCGCGCGGGGACCACGTACACTCAGGCCATGCAAATCCGCTTTCCTCTGCTGCTTGCGCTCGCCGTGGCGACCTCGATCGAAACAGGGCGTGGTGCGGACTCATTTTTTCCCCTCATGGCATGGAACTGGGCGCCGTCTGATGCGGCCACCTTCGAACGGATGCGCGACTGCGGGTTGACGGTGGCGGGCTTTGTGTCGCCCAAGGAACTCGATCTCTGCCATGCGGCGGGGCTGAAGGCTATCGTCTCCGACCAGCGCGTCTCCGGCTACGACTGGCGCAAGGTGGACGCCGGGGTGGCGCGGACGAAGGTCGCCGCACTGATCGCCGAGACCGGATCGCATCCGGCGGTGTACGGCTACTACTTGCGCGATGAGCCGGGGGCGGAGGCGTTCCCGGGACTGGCCACGGTGGCGTCCATCGTGAAGGAGCTGGCTCCGGGCAAGTGGCCCTACATCAATCTCTTTCCCAACTACGCCAGCGCGGCGCAACTCGGCACCGCCACCTACGAAGAGCATCTCGAGAAGTTCGTCGCCACCTGCCGGCCGACGCATTTGAGCTATGACCACTACGCGCTGATGGAGGACGGCTCGTTGCGCGCCGGGTACTTTCTGAACCTCGAGCAGATGCGCCAGGCCGCCAAGAAACATGGCCTGCCATTCTGGAACATCGTCCTGAGCGTGGCCCACTTCAATTACCGTGAGGCCACCCCTGCCGACCTGCGCTTCCAAGTCTACACCACCCTCGCCTACGGCGGGCGCGGCATCGCCTACTTCACCTACTTTACGCCCCAGGTGGGCAATTACCGCATGGCGCCCATCGACCAATTCGGCCACGCCACGCCCACATGGTCGGCAATGCAGAACGTCAACCTCCAGGTCGGCAAGCTCGCCCCGACCCTGCTGCAACTGACCTCGAACGAGGTCTATCATTTCGGGGCGATCCCCGAAGGCGCACACGGCCCCGGGGAATCGAGCCTGATCGCAGCCGTCGGAAACGCGCCGTTCATGGTTGGGGATTTCACGCACGCGGACGGCAGCCGCTACGCGCTCGTCGTCAACAAGGATTCCCTCCGATCCCACCATGGCGCCGTCACGTTCCGCCAAAACCCTCGCCGCGTTCAGATGGTCTCGCCCTATACCGGACAGTTGATCGGGTTCACGGGCGAACAACAGTGGCTGGCCGCCGGACAGGGAGTTCTGTTGAAAGTCGAGTAGCTCGGCCGGCGCAAGGCCCGCGCAGGGCGGCCCTGCCCGGATGTTCGGCAAAGCTTCCGATCCATGCGGACGCACGCCGACGGCGCCGGAGATATCGAACGATTTGCACGAATGATCAGAGACGAACATCGAGTGTGCGCGCCCCATCGATCCACGCGCCGCCGCTTTCTGCAAACGCTCGCGACGGCCCCGACCCTTCTTGCCGTCCCTATCGTGGCGCCAGCCTCCATCCTGGCCCAGGGCGCGCGTCCCGCCCCAAGCGAGCGCATTGTCCTGGCCGCCATCGGCGTCGGCTCGAGAGGGGTCCGCAATCTCGAGTCGTTTCTCGGAGAGTCGGACTGCCAGGTGATGGCCGTGTGCGATGTGGACAAGCTGCACGCCGAAGAAGGCAAAGAACTGGTGAACCGGCATTACAAGAACCAAGACTGCCGCGTCTATTACGATTTCCGCCATCTCCTGGCTCGGGCAGATCTGGACGCGGTGGCGCTGGCCTTGCCCAACCACTGGCACGCCGTCCCTGCCATTCAAGCGGTCAAAGCCGGACTGGACGTCTACAGCGAGGCGCCCCTGGCCCACACTCTTCGAGAAGGCAGGGCGATTTGCGAAGCTGTCCGGCGGTATGGCTGCATCTGGCAGACCGGGAGCTGGCAGCGCTCGGTCGAAACCTTCCGGACGGCCGCCCAACTCGTGCGCAACGGGCGCATTGGAAAAGTGCGCGCGGTCGAGGTTGGTGTGCCGTCGGGACACCCGGACCTCTGCGGCACCGCCGGGCAGGAACAGGCGGGACCGCCACCCACGCACCTCGACTACGAGTTCTGGCTCGGACCCGCTCCGTGGGCACCCTATTGTCCGGCGCGCGTCCACCAGAACTGGCGCTGGCACCTGGATTACGGCGGAGGCCAATTGCTCGAATGGGTGGGCCACCACGTCGACATCGCGCACTGGGGCATGGACTGGGACGCAACCGGTCCGGTCGAGGTCGAGGCGGCGGGCGAGTTTCCGTCACGCGGTCTGTGGAACACAGCCACGGCGTTTCGCGTCACCTGCAAGTACGCAAACGAGGTCTCGATGCTGATTGCCGCGGGGGCCCCCCAGGTGCGCATCGGCACGCGCTGGATTGGCGAAGACGGGTGGATCTGGTGCGACCGCGAGACGATCGAAGCCGAACCGAAACGGCTGTTGCTCGAACCCACGGACGCGATGAAGATCAAGCTGCCCGGCTCTCCGGGCCATCATCGCAACTTTCTTGATTGCGTGAAATCGCGTCGCGCCCCGGTCGCGCCCGCGGAGGTCGGGCAGCGCTCGATGACCCCCGGTCACCTGGGACAAATCGCCATGCAGCTCCGGCGCAAGCTGTCCTGGAACCCGGAGACAGAGACAATCGCCGACGACCCGACTGCGTCGCGTCTTCTGGGAACGGCCATGCGCGAGCCGTGGCGGCTGGGGTGAGAGAAGCCGGGCCCTGCGGAGGACAAGGACCAATGCAATCCCTCAGTCGTTTCTATCTGTACGCCGCCCTCGCGCTCCGCCGCCCTCGCGCTCACGTTGCCGGCTCAGCAGCCCCTCGGTTGGGGCATCGAAGTGGGCAGCGACCTGGCAGTGCTCAAGAAAAAGGCTCTGTGCAAAATACTACTGTCGAAAACGCGCTCCCAAGCTTTTGGCGATGCGCCACCAGGGCCAGATCAAGGGAAGCCAACGCAGGAGGACACGCCCGCGTCTGGCCAGGGTGTAACCGGCCATCGGAGCGGCGATCCAGAGCAGCGGACGCGCCTCGCGCGCCCAGTGCACGGCGCGATCTAGCCAGCTCAAGGAATCGGCCAGGCGACTCCAGTCGTGGTGGAGTCGGGCGCGGTGATCCGCGGCGGCGATGATGAGCGATTGCCGTCGGGTCTCGAGTTCGCCTAACGTCCGACTCGAAAACATGCGCGGTCCTTTTCGAACTCCGCCAGGGTGCCGGCGAATGGCTTGAGCCCGTGTTTCAACTCGCGTCGGATGCCGATCAGGAGCCAGGCCGAGCCGCCGCCATAGAGGAGGGTCAAGCCGACGAACGCAGCGATGGGCGACCTTGGCCAGAGCAGCCAGATGAGGCCGGCCGTGAGCGTGCCCAGGGCCAGCAGCGCGAGAATCGCGGCCGCGGCCACGCGCAGGAGGAGATCGATCAACCGGACCTTCTCCTGCTGCAACTCGACCGTCAACAGCTCGAAGCGCGTTCGCGCGAGAGCCAGCACGGACTCGATCGCGCCGAGCAACGAGGCGAAGAAGCCTTGAGGCGACTTCGGTTCGGTTGCCATGAGGCTATCTGCGTCCCAGCAACAGGCCGAACAACAGGCCGACGCCGAAAGACGCGCCGATGGATTCGTACGGGTGGTCGCGGATCAGGCGGTCGGCCGCCTTGGCGCCGGCGAGGGCTCTGTCTTCGAGTTGAGTGGCGGTGGCTTTAGCCTTGTCGACCGAGGCCTGGAGGCGGGCTTTGATTTCCGCGGTCTTGCCGCTGGTGTCGCCCACGCCCGCCTTGAGCAACTCCTCGGCGTCGCGGATGAGGACGCGGAGATCCTCGGCGACTTTTTCGCGGCTGATCTTGGCCGGCTCTTCGATGTTATGGAAATAGGTTTCCATGGTCATGTCCGTATCTTTCACTTGTTGCGGCGGCGGGCTCGCCGGTGGGAGAGCCCCACGTCGCCCAGACTCAACTTGGAGCGCGAAACGGCGCGAGTCGAGCCGAAAGTTGAACGTTATTCGTACGTTTTCGAAAGCTGCTCGAACCGTTTGTAGACCGGGGATGCGGGCGTGATGCGCTGCCGGATTTCCGCCAGAACACGCCGGGCCTCGGCGACATTCGAGCGCCCGACCAACAGCACATAATCCAGCTCGATGTCCGTCAGCCGCGGATCCTGGATTTCGCTTTGGTGCTGGGCCAGCCATCGGCCCACGCCCTGGGCCCCCTCGCGTTTGGCCGCCTCATAACTCTCTTCGACGCTGGCGGCCATGCCCGGCAGTTTGCCCGGGGCGGGCGCTTGCCCGCCGTCTTGCCGCACCGGGGTGGTGGCGATTTCCTTTTTGGCGTAGTGGCTGAACTTCCAGCCCAGCCAGACCAGGGCCACTACCATGACAACGGTCAGGAATTGTCTCATGAGTCGGAGAGTCGTTGAATCCGGGCGCCGAGCCGACGCAGTTTGTCGTCGATGCGCTCGTAGCCGCGGTCGAGGTGGTAAATGCGTTTCACGTGCGTCCGGCCCCGGGCGACAAGGCTGGCGATCACCAGCGCGGCCGAAGCGCGCAGGTCGCTCGCCATCACCGGCGCGCCGCTCAAGACCGAGGGGCCCTTGACGACGGCGCTGGGTCCTTCGATCGTGATGTCGGCGCCCAGCCGCGCCAATTCGCTCACGTGCATGAACCGGGTCTCGAAGATGCGCTCGGTGAGGATGCTGATGCCGGACGCCTGGGTCATTAACACCATCATCTGCGCCTGGGCGTCAGTCGGGAACCCGGCGTACGGCTGCGTGGTGACATCCACGGGGCGCAGCCGCCGCCCGCCCTTGACCGTCAAGTTCCCGCCGGCGCGATCGAGTCGAACGCCTGCTTCCTCGAGCTTGTCGAGGACCGCGTGGAGATGTTCGGGACGCGCGCCCCGCAGGGTCACTTCGCCGCGCGAACACGCCGCCGCAATGGCAAAGGTCGCCGCCTCGATCCGATCCGGGATGGCCTCGTGCTCCGCGCCGTGCAGTTCCTTGACGCCGGTGATCGTGATGGTGGGACTGCCGGCGCCCGTGATTTGCGCCCCCATCGCATTGAGGAATTCGGCCAGGTCAACAATCTCCGGTTCGCAGGCGGCGCTCTGGATCACCGTCACCCCCTCGGCCAGCGTCGCGGCCATCATGACGTTGGCCGTGCCCAAAACGGTCGGGCCAGCGCGCCCGCCCAGGAACATGGCCGAGCCCTTCAGCCGCCGGGTCTGCGCGCAGACGTACCCGCTGTCAATCTGGATTTTCGCTCCCAGGGCGCGAAGTCCTTTGAGATGGAGATCGATCGGGCGGGTGCCGATGACGCATCCGCCAGGCAGTGAGACTTTGGCTTGTCCCAAGCGCCCCAGCAGCGGGCCTAGAAGGCAGACGGAGCCGCGCATCTTGCGCACCAGGTCGTAGTCGCAGAAGCCGCGGATGCGATTGGCCTCGATCGAGACGGTGTCGCCCTGGGACCGGACTTTGGCGCCCACCGCGGTCAGGATGCGAACCATGAACGCCACGTCGCTCAACGCCGGCACGCGCCGAATCACGCACGGCTCACGGGTCAGCAGCGCCGCCGCCATCAGCGGCAACACAGCATTCTTGGCCCCGCTGATTGTGACCTCGCCTTCCAGCGGTCGCCCGCCCTCGATCAACAGACTGTACATGGCACGCAACTTGTTCCCCGCGCCGCATCGAGACGGCGCGCCCCGTCCGTCTCCCCGACACACCGGCCGCGGCTGGACTGTGGGCGGCAATGTTTCATCTTCGGGCAGGCCGCGCAATCAAGATTCGTTCCCGCCCGCTCAGATCGGCCTCGACGGCCTCGACGATCCAGCCGTGTCGAACGAAGAGGTCTGAAACGGCTGTGGCCTGGCCATCACCGAATTCGACCAGAAGATGGCCGGATCGGTTCAGGCGAGCCGCAGCCCCGGCGGCCAATTGGCGGATCACGTCCAGACCGTCTGGACCTCCGTCGAGTGCCGGGCGCGGATCGTGATCGCGGACCTCCGGGGCGAGACGCTCGATCTCGACGCTCGGGATGTAGGGAGGATTGGCGACAATGACGTCGAAGTGCAGCCCCGGGCGAACCGCGGCCAGGCCGTCGCCGCGCGCCCATTCAATGCGGTCGGCGACTCCTTGTCGTTCCGCGTTCGCGCGGGCCCGGACCAGGGCCGGTTCGGAGATATCGAGGGCGGTGATGTGCGCGGCGGGGCAATGCCGGGCCAGAGCGATGGCCAGGCAACCGCTGCCGGTCCCGAAGTCCAAGACCGCCGGCGCGGCGACCGGCAAAGTCTCGAGAAGTGTCCAGGCGCGCTCGGCCAGGACCTCGGTTTCCGGGCGCGGGATCAGGACATCAGGGCCGACAGCGAGTTCGAACCCGCAGAACGACACCAGGCCGGTCAGGTGCTGCAAGGGCTCGCGGTTGCCGCGGCGGCGGACCAGTGCGCGGACCGTTGCCAGATCGGATTCGCCGAGGGTGCGCTCGAAGTTCAGGTAGAGCTGGAGCCGGGGCAGCTTCAGCACATGGGCCAGGAGCAACTCGATTTGCAGCCGGGGCGAGTCCACCCCCTTCTGAGCCAGGTAGTCGGTGCTGCGTCGAATGACTTCCAAGACCGTCACAAGACAAGAGTAACGCCGCCGGTCGGCGGGGTCAGCCACGAACTATGCACAACGTCAGAAGTGACACCGCGTGGGGGCATGCGGCCAACAACGCCCTGTAGGCCGGCGCCTCTGACCGGGCGTCATTGACTTATGACGCTGCCTATCGAAATGCTGATGGCCGTTGACGGCGGGGCCTTGGCGTGATAGCCCCTGTGCTCGGATAATGTTGGAGTCTTTTTCGCCAGTCCCAAACCGATGCAAGACCTGATCTCGAAAGCCGCGACACTGCTCGAGGCTTTGCCCTATCTGCAGAAGTACAGCGGGGCCACGTTTGTCGTCAAATACGGCGGCAGCTTCATGGACTCGCCCGACCCGGTCATCCGGACCAGCGTTGCGCGGGACATTGTTTTTCTCGAGGCTGCGGAGATCAATCCCGTCGTGGTGCATGGGGGCGGCAAGGCGATCACGCGCGCCATGGAAAAAGCGGGGCTGAAGGCGCAATTCGTCCAGGGCCAGCGGGTTACGGACGAGGCGACGGTGCGGGTGGTCGATGCGGTGCTTTCGGGCGAGATCAATCCGGAGGTGGTGACAACGATCAGCTCGTTAGGCGGGCTGGCCAGGGGTTTCGCCGGCACGGAGGTTTTCACCTGTCGGAAGCTTCTGGTGCACGGGCCGGACGGGCAGCCGCTGGACATCGGTTTCGTGGGCGAAGTGACCGGCGTGAACACAGCCCCGCTCCTGGCCTGCATCGAGAAGGGGATCACGCCCGTGATCAGCCCCACCGCGCGGGACAAGGACGGCCAGGTGTACAACTGCAATGCGGACGTCGCGGCGGCGCGCGCGGCCATCGCGTTGCGCGCGCGGCGGCTGGTTTTCATGAGCGATGTGCCGGGCTTGCTGCGCGACCCCAAGGACCCCGCCACGGTGATTCCGCATCTGCGCGTCAGCGAGGTGGACGCTCTCAAGCACGCCGGGATTGTCGAGCGGGGCATGATTCCCAAAGTCGACAGCGCGGTCGCCGCCATTCGGGCCGGGGTCGACAAGGTCTCGTTCGTCGACGGACGCGTGCCTCACGCGGTGCTTCTCGAGATATTCACCGACGAAGGCGTTGGGACGGAGGTGGTGCTCTAGCCCCATATTGCGCAAATCCGGGCTGGCCCGCCGGACGCCGCTTGGATCGGACGGACTCCCTTTTATGAAAGACATCATTCCGCCTCCACCCATCATCGCCAATCAGTTCGAGACGGTGCGCGAGCTTTTCCAGAAGTACGTCGTGCCGAGCTACGGCCGCTTCGACCTCGCGTTCGCCCGCGGCGCCGGCAGTTTCCTTTGCGATGTGTCCGGGAAGCGCTACCTCGACCTGGGCAGCGGGATTGCCGTCTGCTCGCTGGGCCATGCGCATCCGGAAATCACTGAGGCCCTGATCGAGCAGTCGCGGAAGATGGTGCACATCTCGAATCTCTATTACCACGAGCCCCAGGGGCGCCTTGCGGAACAGATCGTACGCCTGCTGGCGCCCGGCAAGGTGTTCTTCGCCAACTCGGGTGGCGAGGCCAACGAGGGCCTCTTCAAGCTGGCCCGCAAGTTCGGACACGACGAGGGCCGGTTCGAGATTCTCACCGCGCTGAATTCCTTTCACGGCCGGACGCTGGCAGGTATCGCGGCCACCGGTCAGGACAAGGTCAAGAGAGGATTCGAGCCGATGGTGGCCGGGTTCCGCCACGTCCCCTTCAACGACCTCGAGGCAATGCGCCAGGCGCTTTCCCCGGCGACGGTGGCCATCCTGATCGAGGGCGTCCAGGGCGAAGGCGGCATCACCCCCGCCAGCCCCGAGTACCTGCTTGGACTCCGCGCCCTGTGCGACGAAAAGAGACTCCTCTTGCTTATGGACGGCGTCCAGTGCGGTTATTTCCGCACCGGCCGGTTCCAGAGTTTCCAGCGCATTCTCGAAGGGGTGTCCGGCGCCGACGGTTTTCTGCCCGATGGGGTGTCGATGGCGAAATCGCTCGGGGGCGGTTTTCCGATCAGCGCGTTCTGGGTGCGGGCGCCGCACGCCGACCTGCTCAGTCCCGGACTCCACGCCACCACGTTTGGCGGCACGCCGCTGGCCTGCGCGGTGGCGATGAAGGTGCTCGAAGTCGTCGGGCGCGACCGATTGGCCGACAACGCGCGAACCGTGGGGGCACGCCTCAAGGCCGGTCTCGAAAACCTCGCGCGCCAGTTCCCTCGAGTCCTCACGAACGTGCGCGGATTGGGGCTCATGATCGGTTTCGAACTGGCGGAGAAGGAGGCCATTCCGGCGTTCGCTACCGGGCCAAAAACGGCGGCGACCCAGTTTGTCGATCGCCTGCACGCGGCTGGCGTGCTCACCGTGCCGGCCGGGGCGC
Source organism: Verrucomicrobia bacterium ADurb.Bin006 (assembly GCA_002071485.1). GTDB lineage: Bacteria > Verrucomicrobiota > Verrucomicrobiia > Limisphaerales > J093 > MWFF01. The sequence goes on from MWFF01000067.1 coordinate 21,671, forward strand.
GGGTTGTGCGGCTGCTCCCCCCCTTGAACCTGAACCGCGCCGAAGCGGACGAAGGCCTTGCGATCATCGAGCGGGTGGTTCGCAGCCTGGCGTGAAGCTGCGCGGTGTGGTCGCCAGCCCCGTCTGCCTGTTTACCAAGCATCGGCAAGGCTTTCGCCTTATCGGGCTTGCGGCGGAAGCGTTAACTCGAACATGCGGGTCAGTCAGCGCGGGGGCACGAAGCTGGTGGACATCTACTACGACCTGACCACCGCGGGGACCAACGCAACTCAGGTCGCCGTAGCCGTCTCGACCTACGGCGGCCTGTCCTACACACTGCCGACCACGAATTTCGCCGGAGCAGTTAGTTCCGATTGATCTTTGCACAGACCCTTAATCCGGTCGATTTCTCGCAGGTCTAGATGGCCTCGGCGGAGGTGAATTTCTGGACGGGAGAATGTCTGTCGCCTTGCCTGTAACGAAAGACGCTTTGAACTTGTTGCCCCCGGGGCGGTCTTGGTCCATCCTGGAAAGCGAGAAACGCAGCGCGCGCAGGACTGTCAATAGAACTCATGCCCAACCGTGACGAAATCATGGCCGCCCTCAAGGCGGTGAAATACCCCGGCTATTCCCGCGACATTGTGTCGTTTGGCCTGGTCAAGGAAGTGTCGGCCGACGCCGGCGCGGTCAGCGTTAATCTCACGCTGCCATCCAACAGCCCGCAGTTGGCGGCGCAGATCAGGGCCGATTGCCAGCAGGCGCTGCGCGCCCTGCCGGGTGTCGACGAGGTCCGTGTCGAGATCCAACAACCGACCGGACCGAATGCAGGGCCGGCCGGCCCCAATCCCTGGGCGCAACAGAGTCGCGTCCCGGGTATCAAACGCGTGATCGCCGTTGCGAGCGGAAAGGGGGGCGTGGGCAAGAGCACCGTCTCGGTGAATCTCGCCTGCGCGCTGCAACGCTTGGGCGCGCGGGTAGGATTGCTCGATTGCGACATTTACGGCCCGACCATCCCGCTGATGATGGGGCTCAGGCAGCGTCCGACTGTGAGCGATCGCGAGACCCTGGTTCCCCCCGTGAATCACGGAGTGAAGCTGATGAGCATCGGTTTCCTGGTCGAGGACGATCAACCGGTGATCTGGCGCGGGCCGCTCATCACCAAGACCATCCAACAGTTCCTGTTCTCGGTGGACTGGGGGGACCTCGATTACCTCCTGGTCGATCTGCCCCCCGGGACGGGCGATGCCCAACTGTCGCTGTGTCAGACTGTGCCGCTGGACGGCGGGGTCGTGGTGACCACACCGCAGGAAGCCTCGCTGGGCGTGGTGCGCAAGGGGATTGGGATGTTCGAGAAGGTCAACGTCGCCATTCTCGGCCTTGTCGAGAACATGAGCTACTTCACCGCGCCGAGCGGGGAGCGCATCGAGATCTTCGGGCACGGAGGTGGTCGGGCCGAGGCCGAGCGCCGAAGCATCCCATTCCTTGGCGAGATTCCTCTGTTCACCCAAATCCGCGAGGGTGGAGACCGCGGCGTGCCGATTGTGGTCTCGGCGCCGCAATCGAAGCCCGGCGAGGCATTCATGGCGGTCGCTGAGAGGCTGCATCGCATGACCGCCGCGACATGAAGTGAACCCCTCATGAAAACACGCATCGGCATCCTGACTGGCGGAGGCGATTGCCCCGGTCTCAACGCAGTGATCCGCGCGGTCGTCAAGACAGCCGCCAAACGGGATTGGGAGACCGTGGGTATCCTGGGAGGTTTCGACGGTCTGTTGCCTCCGCGGCGCACCCGACTCCTGGACTACCACGAAATGGACGGCCTCCTCTTCGTCGGCGGGACAATCCTCGGCACCGCCAACAAGGGGCAATTCACGGCGAAGATCGGCCACGGCATCGCCCAACGGATTCCGGACGACATCTTGGAGGCGGCTCGGACGACCGTGAGCGAATTGGGGCTGCGCGCGTTGGTGGTGGTGGGAGGGGACGGCTCTCTGAGCATTGCCCAGCAACTCCACGAGAAAGGCATCCCGCTGGTCGGGGTGCCCAAGACCATCGACAACGACCTCGAAGCAACGGCCATCACGTTCGGATTCGACTCCGCGGTGGATTGCGCCACCGACGCTCTCGACCGTTTGCGCACCACCGCCGAAAGCCACGGCCGGGTGATGGTCCTGGAGGTGATGGGGCGATATGCCGGGTGGATTGCGATGTACGCCGGGATTGCCGGCGGCGGCGATGTCATTCTCATCCCGGAGATTCCTTTCCGCTTCGATCGGATTTGCGCGAAGATCGCCGAACGCGAGCAGGACGGACGCCGATTCACGCTCGTCGTCGTGGCCGAAGGGGCGCACGAACACGGTGGCACCTACGCAACAAGCGGCCCGCAAGAGACCAATCGCGAAGCCCGGCTCGGGGGCATAGGCGCCCGTGTGGCCGAGGAAATCCAGAAACGGACCGGCAAGGAGGCCCGCGTATGCGTGCTCGGGCATCTGCAACGCGGCGGGCGCCCGACAACGTTCGACCGACTCCTCTGCACCCGTTTCGGGGCCAACGCGGTCCGCTTGATCGCCGAGGAACGCTACGGCTGCATGGTCGCGTTCCGCCCGCCCGATATGGTCCCAGTCCCGATCACCGAGGCCATCGGACGCCTTCGCCACGTGCCGGTCGACGGCGATTTCGTCCGCACGGCCCGTGCCCTGGGCATCAGCCTTGGCGATTAGCCTAACCACTCACGTACGGACAACGGAATCTCCATGACCAAAAAGACAACCCTCCAATGAAATCATCTCAATACATAATACTGACGGTTTCGGTCTTGGGCATCCTCTCGCATGGCTTCTCCCCATCCGCCTCAGCCCAGAGTTCCCCGGATTGTATTCCCCCGCCCACGGGGCTGGTCAGTTGGTGGAGAGCGGAGGGCAACGCCGGGGACAGCGAGGGAAGAAACCACGGCGTGCTTCGGGGGACAGTCGGGTTTGCACCGGGCCTGGTTGGCAAAGCATTTGTCTTTAACTATGGCTGGGTCGAAGTGGCTGACACTCCCGAGCTGAACTTCGGTGACGGGGCACCGATGACGATCGAGCTTTGGGCCTATCGGACGGGGGCCCACGGAACGATGCACTTCATCGGCAAACGGACCAAATGTTCCGGCGCGACGCATTCCGACATGAACTATCAAATGGGGTTCAACGAGACCTGGGGTGAAGGGATGTTCTTTGGCGCCGGTGACACCGAACACCAGGCAAGCAACGGCGCGCCCATGCCGCGCTATACTTGGATTCACGTGGCGGGTGTTTTCGACGGGACGAACTTGCTCCTGTACACCAACGCTGTTCTGGCGGCATCGCAACGGTCCACGCTCGGGTCAATAAACACAGCGCCTCTTCTCATCGGCGGTTCAGACGGTTGCGAGCCGTTTATCGGCCTCATCGACGAGGTGTCGCTTTACAACCGGGCGCTCTCAGTTGACGAGGTGCAGGCAATCTACAAAGCAGGCAGCGCCGGAAAATGCTTCACAGCGATGTCGCCTTCGATCCGTGTCGTGCAGGTGGAGCTTTGCTGGCAAAGCGTTACGAACACGAGCTATCAAGTGCAGTACCGCTCCGACCTGACCGCGAATCTCTGGACCCCGCTCGTCGAGTGCATTCAAGGTCGTGCTGGGACAACCTGCGTGCAGGATACGGTTCTTCCTGGAGATGCTCAGAGATACTATCGCGTGGTGCCCACGAATTGTGTCCCGGCACTGTGCAATCCATCACCCGAATAACAGGATAACACGAATGCCAGAGCCAGACCCTGGCCGCCACGTGCCGCATCACACAGCGGAAGCGTCAGACTGCAACGATTTGTGCCGGGGTCATTAAGCCCGGCGTACCCGCAAGCCCGGGCGGGATTGCGCTCCAGGGGTCGATTTGCCTGAGTTGCTCGGGTTCGGTCTGAGCATCCGAGACGCCGGTGATGCGGTTAAACCAACGATACATCGCCTCTCGGTTCTCCTGCGAATACCCATGCGTGGTCGGCCCGGTGTACAGCGCAATCCGATCCTCCGCGCCAAGGAGTCTGTAGAGCCTCTTCAGGCGCGCATAGGCGGCCTCCGATCCGCGGATGTCAAAGTAATCCCGTTCCATGCGGGCCAGTCCATGCGAGAAGGACTGGTAGGCATCGCTGGCCTTCCCGTTGCAACCGTGTTGAAGTGCAGGTGGATTTCGATTCTCCGTTCGCTCGTCAGATTTCATGGCCGAATCCTCATGTTCGAAGGGCAAAACAAATCCGCACTCGAAGGTCCCCGTCAGCGTACAATCGTCCCAGGCCTTTATAAGTGCACGCACTGCCCGATTCGGGTTTCATTTGCCGCGTCACGTACCAACAGTCAATCGAACCAGACTCGACGGTGCGCGTCGGCAGTGGACTGTATTTGCTCGACTCGATCTGAACTCTTTAATAAAAGCACGCACACAGACACTCTGGTGCTATGGACTTCCTGATCTATCTCAGTTGCCTGGGGGCGGGCCTGGTCTTCACGATCTTGAGCGCGGTCCTCGGTCACTTCTTCGGCGGCGACCACGGCCATCTGGACGGCAGCGGCGGCCATGCGGAGGCGGGCATCGATTCGAGCGACGCGCCGGGCGTCTCGGTGTTGAGCCCGACCATCATCTGCTCGTTCATTACCGCCTTCGGCGGATTCGGCATCATCTTCCATCAGATCCCCGCAACGCGGAATCCGGTCATCAGCGCGCCGCTGGCGGTGCTGGGTGGGATAATCGTGGCGTCCGGTGTGCTGGCCGTGTTGAGGCAGTTGTTCCGCCGCACCCAGAGTTCGAGCGAATCGCGTGTCGCCACCCTGGTCGGCGCCGTGGGCACGATCATTACGCCGATCCCCGCGCACGGGGTGGGCGAGATTGCCTACGTGCAGGGCGGCACCCGATACACCGCGCCGGCACGCACGGAAGACGGCGTTCCTCTGTCGAACGGGACTTCGGCGCGGATTACACGCATTGCGGGAGGCCAGTTTTACGTGACTACAGGCTGAATCGCCATTCGCACCGACGGATTGCCGCAACACTCGAGCCATACTCAACCCGATCAATCCAAATGAACATCATGCCGCTCCTCGCCCAAGTCAATTTGCTGGAGAAATTCTGGGTGGTCGCCGTCGCCCTGATCGTGCCGATCGTCGTGATTATCAGCATCGTGGTGGTGCTGAGCCGCTACACGAAGGTGGGCCCAAACCAGGTGCTGATCATCTCGGGACGCAAACACGCCTACCGCGATCCGGATGGCAGCGAGGTCAAGCGGGGATTTCGAATCGTGAAAGGCGGCGGCACATTCGTCTATCCCGTCGTCGAGAAGGTGGACATTCTCTCGCTCGAGCTGCTGACGATCGACGTCCAGACGCCGGAAGTGTACACGAGCAAGGGCGTGCCGGTGAAGGTGGACGGCGTGGCGCAGATCAAGGTGAAAGGCGATGACATTTCGATTGCCACCGCCGCCGAGCAGTTCCTGGGCAAGAGAACGGACGAAATCCGCAACATTGCCACGCAGACCCTCGAAGGCCATCTCCGCGCCATTCTCGGCACCATGACCGTCGAGGACATTTACCAGAACCGCGATGCGTTCGCATCAAAGGTCCAGGAGGTTGCGGCGGGCGACATGGCCAACATGGGCCTGGGGATCGTCAGCTTCACGATTCGCGACATCCGGGATGGCCAGGGCTACCTCGAAGCCCTCGGCAAGCCGCGCATCGCCCAGGTCAAACGCGACGCCGTCATCGCTCAGGCCGAAGCCGACCGCGACGCCCAGATCAAGTCCTCGCAGGCGACACAAGCCGGGCAGGAAGCCAAGTTCGCCGCCGACACCAAGATCGCCGAGGCGCAACGCGACTATCAGACGAACGTGGCGATGTATCAGGCGGCGGTGAACCAAAAGAAGGCCGAGGCCGACCTCGCCTATGACCTGCAGAAGTTCAAGACCGGCCAACTCGTAAAGGCCGAGGAGGTCCAGGTCCAAATCATCGAGAAGCAGAAGCAGATCGAACTGCAGCAGCAGGAAATCCTCCGCAAACAGCGCGAACTCGAAGCCAATGTGCAGAAGCCGGCCGACGCCGAGCGCTACAAGGTCGAGACCCTGGCCAATGCGAAGAAATTCCAGCTCGAAACCGAGGCTGCCGGCGCCGCGTCGGCCACCAAGGCGGCCGGCTTCGCCGGCGCGGATGTGGCCAAGGCCACCGGCATCGCGGAGGCCGAGGCAAACAAGGCGCGCGGCCTCGCCGAGGCGGCCATCATCGAGGCGCAGGGCAAAGCGAACGCCGAGGCGATGCGGCTCAAAGCGGAGTCGTTCAAGCAGTACAACGAGGCGGCGGTCATCGAGATGATTGTCCGCGTGCTGCCGGACGTGGCGGGCAAGGTGAGCGAGCCGCTTTCGAAAACCGAGAAGATTGTCATCATCAACTCGGGCGGCGGTCTGGGCGGCGGTGCCAGCAAGCTGACCGGCGACGTCACCCAAATCATCGGCCAACTCCCGCCTGTGATCGAAAGCCTCACCGGGATCAAGTTCGAGCGGCTTCTCGAACAGGTGCCGGCGCTCAAAAAAGCCATGGGCAAGCCGGACAAGACCGAATGAGCTATGACAGGATCGCCTGAGCTCAATCTCGAGACCATCCGACTGGCCTACGACGGCAAGAAGGAAGGGCGTCTCACCAAGTGGACCACGACCGCGTTTCGGGCAAAGGTTCCCGCCGGCTGGCTGGTGGTGACGTGCGGCAACACCGGCCGCAGCGGCATCGCCTTCTATCCCGACCCGAAGCACGAATGGGACGGCGGCAGCATTGGTTGAGTGCATGCGTCTCCTCGAAGCCATCGTCGACGCCAACCATCGCGCCCTCAGCGGCGACGAACAGGCCGGGCTGCGCCCGCACGAGTGGGCCGACGCCCTCCCTTTGGTGGTCTTGACCTGCTTCGACCCCCGGTTGCATCCGCTGATGCCGGAGGTCCTCGGAGTTAGAGAACCCGATTTCATCTGGCTCACCAACGCCGGAAACGTCGTCACCGGGCCGCTCAGCAGCACCGTGCGCTCCCTGGCGCTGGCCTGCGGCATGCATGACGGCAAGGAAATCGCGGTCCTGGGCCACACCGACTGCCGGTTCTTTCAGCCCGTTCGCTTCCTGCTCGAAGGGCGCCTCAGGAGCAGAGGCATCCACCTGGGCGCGGCGGCGGCCAGACTGGACGAGTTTCTCGGGCGTTTGGTCAACGAACGGACCAATGTCCGCACCGCCGTCCAGCACATTCGCCACAGCCCCCTCATCCCCCGCGCCATCCCGGTGCATGGGCTCATGGTCGACATCGAATCGGGCCAGCTCGAATGGGTCGTCAACGGTTACGATGCCCAGCCGGCCGCCGAACTCAGGCAGCAACCCCTGCCGCCGCCCGAGGCGCCCCTCGACCCGGGTTTCCGCATTTCAGGTGATCTGCCGCCGATCGGAACGACTTAGAGTTTTTGAGTTCGACGAAAACCTTTCCGGAAACTCGTGTTGGTGTTGGTGTGACTGCAATGATCCGGGACTTGCGCCGGGATTGGTGTTCGTGCGCAAATCCGTGTCGAATCCCTCACCGATTCAGGGCGGAACCCAGATTAGGCAGAAGCCAGTTTCCAATTCAAATCAACGCCGCTGCAGCGGCGCCCACGGGTCAGGGACTGCGGCGTTGCGCCGATTTCATGTCGCGATCGCGACACGGAATTGGGCTAGGACTGGTACAAGTACCAGGCAATGAAGACTGTGAGAGTCTCGGACTCTGGAGCAGCACCCGACTCTGTTGGATGTATCGGCGGCGCCGGCGCCCGTTAACCCGGATATTCATGAGGCTTCGCGGGGTCTCATATCCGGGCTCCGGATTGTTTTTTCTGGCAAATCCTCCCCGCTTCTCCAATCCTGCTGCTGCCAACCGAGATTGCGCCAGCGCCGCGGCGGCCTGACGCAGCCGTAGGCATTGCAACTCATGTCCGCCACTGAACGCATATTGTTGAACGGGGACGAGGCGATCGCATTGGGCTGTCTCCACGCTGGCGTGGCTTTGGGGACAGGCTACCCCGGCACGCCATCGACGGAAATCCTCGAGTCCTTTTCCAAGATGGGCGGACGCGCCCAGTGGTCGCCCAACGAGAAAGTCGCGTTTGAAGTCGCGATCGGCGTCGCCTACGCGGGCGCGCGCGCGCTGGTGACCATGAAGCACGTCGGCCTCAACGTGGCCGCCGATCCCCTCTTCACCGTGGCCTACACCGGCGTCAGCGGCGCCCTGCTGATCGTGTCGGCCGATGACCCGGGCATGGCCTCGAGCCAGAACGAGCAGGACAATCGGCATTATGCCGAAGCCGCGGGTGTCCCGATGCTCGAACCCTCCAATTCGCAGGAGGCCTACGATTTCGTCTTCGCGGCAATCGAGATTTCCGAGCGATGGCAAACCCCGGTCCTGCTGCGCGTCACGACCCGCGTCTGCCACAGCAAGACAGTCGTCCGCCCCCGTTCCGTCCAAGTCCAGCCGCCGGCTCCGCATTTCGTCCGCGACATACCGGGGCGCGTCATGATCCCTGCATACGCCCGTCCGGCCCACGGCCGCCTGCGCCAGAAGCTGGCTGAGATCCAGGCCTGGAACGAGACCTCGGATTTGAACCGTGTGTTGCCCGGAGACCCGGCCCTGGGAATCATCACCTCCGGCGTTTCCTACGCCCATGTGCGCGAAGCCGCGCCCAAAGCCTCTGTTCTCAAGCTCGGTCTCACCTACCCGCTCCCGCTCCGCCGCGTGGCCGAGTTCGCCCGCGGCGTGGTCCGGTGCGTGGTGATCGATGAGGGCGATCCGTGGCTGGTCGATGCGTTGCGCGCTGCCGGCATCCGCGTCGAAGGCAAGCCGGACATGTACCGCTTCGGCGAACTCAACGTGCCGCGCGTCCGGCGCATCCTCGAAGGCGATGTCAGCCCGGAATCCAAGCCGCCTCCCGGCAAACCGCCCCAACTGTGCGACGCCTGCCAATACCGGGTGGTGTTCGACACACTCCGCCGCCACAACTGCATCGTGGCTGGGGACATCGGGTGCTACACGCTGGGCGTGCTGCCGCCGTTCGAGGCGATGGATTCGTGCGTCTGCATGGGCGCCAGCATCGGCGTCGGCCTGGGCCTGCGCCACGTGCTGCCGCCCGACGAAGCTCGGCGCGTTGTCAGCGTGATCGGCGACAGCACCTTCGTCCACAGCGGCATCAGCGGGCTGGTCGAGATGGTCTACAATCCGCCCCCGGGCGGCCACGTGTTGATCATCCTGGACAACTCGACCACCGCAATGACCGGCCACCAGGAACACCCGGGGACCGGACGCACACTCGATCACGAACCCACCAACAAGCTGGTCATCGAGGACCTGGCCAGCGCCCTCGGCGTCCGCCGCGTCCATGTGGTCGAACCCCGCGTCGGATCGGAGGATTTTGAACGCATGCTGCTCGAGTGTCTGGCCTCCGGGGAACTGTGCGTCCTCATCGCCCGCCGCCCGTGCATCCTGATCGCCAAGCGCCTCAAGGAGTTGGAGCAACGCCATATCGCTCCCAAATCGCCGCCCGCGAGCACGGGAGTTGCCGCCGAGGCCACCTGCTGCTCGAGCGCCGTTCCGGCGGGCGCAGGCGCGGATCGACTCGAGAGCGGAATCTGACTATGACGGCGACGGTAACCAACATTGTTGTGGCCGGCCTGGGCGGCCAGGGCGTTCTCAAAGCCAGCGATGTGCTCAGCGACGCCCTGCTGCGCGCCGGACACGATGTCAAGAAGAGCGAAGTCCACGGGATGGCCCAGCGCGGCGGATCTGTCCGAAGCGATGTCCGGTACGGCCCTGAGGTGTTCAGCCCCATGGTCTCGCCCGGAGAGGCCGACTACCTGGTTGCGCTCGATTCGAGCCAGGTGGATGTCTGTCGCCACCTGTTGCGACAGGGCGGCATTGTGATCGCGCCCGACGCCATCGAGGCCGCCGCGCTCCCCAATCGACGCAGTTTGAATGTCGCTCTGACGGGCGCCCTGAGCGTGCACCTCGACTTGCCCGCGGAACTCTGGACGGCGGCCTTGCACGCCAATTTCCGCCAGGACTTGTGGGCGGCAAACGAGCAGGCGTTTCGACTCGGACGCCTCAGTCAGAACGGCTCAGCAAAACATGCATCGACCTGAACCCAACGCGCAGACCGGGGCTGCGACCGTCTCCTGGCCGCGCCCTCCCGATCGCAACTCAACCGCCATGAGCAAGAACTATCAACCCGGCCCGTTCCATCCTGCGAGCGCGATGGATTATTTGCCATTGCCTCAACTGCGCGATTTGCAGTTCCAACGCCTCCGCGCAATGGTACAGCGGGCCTGCGATCGGGTGGCCCTGTTCCGCCAGCGGATGGAGGCCCGCTCGTTGAAGCCCGCCCACCTCGAGACGCTCGATGACATCGCCAAGCTCCCCTTCACGGTGAAGACGGATTTGCGCGACACGTATCCGTTCGGGCTCTTTGCGAGCCCGTTGACGGAAATCGTGCGTTTCCACGCCTCGACTGGCACGACGGGCAAGCCGATTGTCGTGGCGTACACGCAAGAGGACCTGAACGACTGGACGCAGGTGATGCTCCGGAGCTTCGCGGCGTGCGGGGTGCATCGCGGCGACATCGTCCACAACGCCTACGGTTACGGGCTGTTCACCGGCGGACTGGGGGCGCACTACGGGGCCGAGGCGCTCGGCGCCAGCGTCATCCCAATCTCCGGAGGCAACACCGATCGCCAGGTCATGGTGCTCCGCGACTTCGGCGCGACCGCCATCTGCTGCACCCCAAGCTACTTCCTCCACCTCATCGAGCGCGCCGCCGGCATGGGCATCAACTTCAAGGATCTCCCCCTCCGCGCCGGCATCTTCGGCGCCGAGCCCTGGACCGAGTCGATGCGCCAACGCATCGAGGCGGAAAGCGGCATCAAGGCCTACGACATCTACGGGTTGTCCGAAATCATCGGCCCCGGCGTGGCGATGGAGTGCTTGCACCAGGCGGGTCCGCACATTTTCGAGGACATGTTCTACCCGGAGATTATCGATCCCGAGACGTGCGAACTGCTCCCCGATGGGGCCGAGGGCGAGCTGGTCCTGACCACGCTCTGCAAGCGCGCCATGCCGATGATCCGTTACCGGACTCGCGACATCACATCGCTCAACTCAGAGCCGTGCGCCTGCGGGCGGACGCTGCGGCGCATCCGGCGCATCGGGCGGCGCAGCGACGACATGCTGATCATCCGCGGCGTGAATGTCTATCCATCGCAGATCGAGTCGGCTCTGCTCGCCGTCGAGGGCGCCCAACCGCATTACCAGATTGTAGTCGACCGCCAGAAGGGGCTCGATGTGCTCGAAGTGCAGGTCGAAGTCACAGCCGAGCTGTTCAGCGACACGGTCGGAGGACTCGAAAAACTCCAGGCCAAGCTGAGTCGGTCGGTGGAAAGTGTCACCGGCCTGCGCGCCGAAGTGCGTCTGGTCGCCCCTCACACCCTCCAGCGCAGCGAAGGCAAGGCCAAACGCGTGATCGACAAACGGAAGATGTAAACCGGGTCCCGTCTCAAGAAAGGCATGCTCATGATCCTCAAGCAACTCTCGATCTTCCTCGAAAACAAACCTGGGACGCTGAGTGCGCCCTGCCGCGCCCTCGCCGATGCGGGCATCAACATCCAGACATTCGCCCTGGCCGACACCCAGAAATTCGGTATCCTCCGCCTCGTCGTCCACGAATGGGAAAAGGCCAGGCGGGTCTTGCTCGATGGCGGATGGACGGTGAAAGTCACCGATGTGGTGGCGATCGAGGTGCCGGATGCCCCTGGAGGTCTGGCGAGTCTCTTCGAGGTGTTCGAGCGCGGCAGCATCAACGTCGAGTACATGTACCCGTTCACCGCCAAACAGGAGGGCAAGGGACTGATGCTGTTCCGCTTCGACGATCCGGACGCCGCGGTCAAGGCCCTCCAGGCGAATAAGGTCAGTGTGGTCGGCACCGTGGAACTCTTCAAACGCCTCGGCAACTAGCCCGCATGTTTCATGGACTTGTGACCGCGGCGAAGCTGAAAACTCGAAGACGCGGATCGCTGCGGGCTAGAACGGAGCGATCCCCCAGCCATCTGTCGCATGCCTGATCCAACGCCCGATTCCATCAAGCCCAAGTACAAGCGCGTCCTGCTCAAACTCAGCGGCGAAGCCCTTGGCGGCGAAGCCGGCACCGGCATCTGCCCCGAGGTCGTCCACCACATGGCCGGCCAGATCCGCGAGGTCCGCGAACTGGGCGTCCAAATCGTCGTCGTGGTCGGCGGCGGCAACATCTTCCGCGGCCTGAGCGGGAGCGTGCGCGGCACGGAACGCGCGACGGGCGATTACATGGGCATGCTGGCGACGGTGATCAATGCCCTGGCTCTGCAGGATGCGCTCGAGAAACAAGGCGTCCCCACACGCGTGCAAAGCGCCATCACCATGGCGCAAGTGGCCGAACCGTTCATCCGGCGTCGCGCCGTGCGCCACCTCGAAAAGGGGCGTGTGGTCATTTTTGGCGGCGGGACGGGCAATCCCTACTTCTCCACCGACACGGCGGCCGCGTTGCGGGCGAACGAGATTGCGGCGGAGGTTGTGCTGAAGGCGACCAAGGTGGACGGCATCTACGACAGCGATCCGAAAGAGAACCCGGACGCGCGAAGATTCAGTCAAATCACCTATCAGGAGGCCCTCCAGCGCCGTTTGCAAGTGATGGACACCACCGCCTTCTCGCTCTGCATGGACAATCGGATGCCGATCATCGTTTTCAACTTCTCCCAACCCCAGAGCATCCGCCGGGTGGTTCTGGGCGAAACCATCGGGACCGTCGTCACCGGCTGACGCGCGTCGCTCACGCCCTCGTTTTCCCAAATTCAACCCAAAAACTCGTCGCTTATGACAATCCAGACAATCCTGGCTGAAACGAAAGACAAGATGCAGAAGACCGAGCAGGTCGTCCTGCACGAGTTCGCCGGCGTGCGGACCGGCAAAGCCTCGTCCTCACTGATCGAGAACATCATGGTGGAAGTCTACGGATCCCAAATGCGCATTCGCGAGCTGGCGGGCATCACCACGCCCGAACCGCGCGTGCTGGTGGTCCAACCGTGGGACGCCGCCGCCCTGCATCCGATCGAGAAGGCGATTCAGAAGAGCAACCTCGGGCTCAATCCCATGGTCGACAAACGGGTGCTCCGCATCGTGTTCCCCGAGCTGAGCACCGAACGGCGACAGGAGTTCGTCAAGATAGTCAAGAAAATGGCCGAGGACGGGCGTGTCGCCGTGCGGCACGTGCGGCGCGAAGCCATCGAACACCTCAAGGCGGCGGCCAAGGCCGGCGGGGTCACCGAAGACGAACAGAAGCATGCCGAGAAAGATGTCCAGAAGCTGCACGACGACTTCATCGGCAAGATCGATCAGCACGCCGCCCACAAGGAGAAGGAAATCATGACCCTCTAATCCTCGACCGATGAAACTCGCTTTAAACAAGTCACGTTTCTGTGCTGCGTCAAACGGGTCAAGGATTCTACCGAGCGAGGCGTCGGGCGCCGGTGATCGTGGTTGCCACCCGGCGGCCGCGAATTGTCATGCGCCTCCTTGATCTGAGCAGGCGAAGCCTCGCTCATTATCCTTGAACACGACCGCGCCGGGCGTTGTCTCTTTGATTCACCGATATGAAATGGTCCTGGCGGGTCGGGCGCATCGCCGACGTCACAGTCTATCTCCATGCGACATTGCTGATCCTCATCGCGTGGGTCGGGTACGAGTACTACGCATGGCGGCATCGGGCAGGAGACGTTGTCGAGGCGGTGCTGTTCGTCGCGTGCTTCTTCGTTATCGTCCTCCTCCATGAGCTGGGCCACGCCCTCGCCGCCCGCCGCTACGGCATCCGAACCCGCGACATCACACTGATGCCCATCGGCGGCCTCGCCCGGATGGACGCGCTCCCGGACAAGCCGCATCAGGAGTTGATCGTCGCGCTGGCGGGTCCGTCCGTGAACTTCCTAATCGCCCTCCTCTACTGGGGAACGATCAGCCCGATCTCGGAACTGGCGCTGACGACCGACCTGAGCTGGGGAGGCGGCCATTTCTTCCAGAAGCTCGCATGGGCCAACCTGGCCATGGGCGTGTTCAACCTGGTGCCCGCCTTTCCGATGGACGGCGGGCGGGTCTTGCGCTCGATCCTGGCAATGCGGCTGGGCGCCAACCGCGCCACGCGGCTGGCGGTGGATGTGGGCCAGGCCCTGGCATTCGCCTTCGGCGCCGTGGGCCTCTACGCCATGAACCCGCTCTGGGTGTTCATTGCCCTGTTCGTCTTCGTCGGCGCCGATCAAGAACTCGAACTGGTCAAAATGCGCTCGGTGTTGTCAGGCGTGCCCATCAAGCGCGTCATGATCACCGACCTGCGCACCCTCGCACCCCACGACCGCCTCGATCGTGCCATCGACCACACGCTCGCCGGCTTCCATCAGGATTTCCCGGTCCTCGAAGGCGACCGCGTCGTCGGCATCCTCACACGCCGCGGGCTCCTCACCGCCCTCACGCGCCAGGGACAGAACGCCACCGTCGATGACGTGATGCAACGCGAGTTCCAAACCGCCCAACCGTCCGAGGAAGCCGACGCGGTATTCGGCCGCCTCCAGACATCGGATTGCCGCTCGCTGCCGGTCCTCGACCACAACCGCCTCGTCGGCATGGTCACCGCCGAGAATCTGGGCGAGTTTCTCATGATCCAGTCCGCCCTCAGAGGCAAGCGCAAGGCGGCGCAGGGCTAGCCCGGTTGTTACGCAGCGCGACAAGGCCGCAACCAAAGAAGATATTCAGCGCGCCACAGAATGTCATCTTGCCCCCGTCGCACTCCGGGCCGTGCTCGGCGCTTTGTCGCTCGGCCTTTTCCAGGTAGGCCAGGCGCAACCTGCCGATCGAGAGAGCCTTGGTTTCGAGCGAGCGCCGAATCAGCTTGCCCTGAACCCGAACCCGTGCGAATAAAGTCCCCGATGGCCGGAGAGATGGCAGAGTGGTTTAATGCGCACGCCTGGAGAGCGTGAGTGGGCTTATACCCCACCGGGAGTTCGAATCTCCCTCTCTCCGCCATTTCCAAAGAACGGTCCTTGATTGACACACCCGGCACAGCGCCGCCTTATCGCATCCCATCATGAAGACACTGTTGTTTGCACTGACTGGACTTGTTGCCCTAGCGCCACTCATGCGCCTGTCTGGCCTGGCTGCCGATGCCGCCGCCGCGGACAAGCAGATTGACGCCGTTCTGGATCGGTACATCGAGGCCATGGGAGGCCGCGCAGCGATCGAGAAGGTGACGACTCGGATTATTAAGGCCTCGTTCGAAGGCCCGGGAATGCCCGCGGCCCTGGATTGGACCCAGTACGCCAAAGCGCCCAACAAACAGTTGGCGGAAATCGACATCGCGGGAATGGGCAAGATGCTCGATGGCTTTGACGGGCAAATCGCCTGGTCCAAAAACCCCTTTGCCGGGCTGCGGTTGAAAGAGGGTGACGAATTGGCAAAACAGAAGCGCGACGCTGAGTTCTACCGGGACCTGCATCTCCGAACCGTCTACACGAACCTGACCTACAAGGGCACGGAGAAGGTCAACGGCGCCGACGTGTCCGTGCTCGAAGCCAAGCCGTCCGCTGAGGCGCTCGAGCGCTGGTATTTCGATGCCACAAATGGCCTCCTGGTGCGCCAGGATTCCGAGTTCAACACGGCGGAGGGCCGGATGAAACTGCATATGCTCTTCTCGGATCATCGGGTGGTGGGCGGGATCAAGTACCCGCACCTGATGCGCATTCGCACCGACATCCCGGGACAACCGGGGGCGGAGTTCTCGATCAAGGTGAAGGAGATCAAGCACAACGAGGCCATCGACGACTCGAAGTTTGCCAAGCCCGGAGCCTAACCCGAAAGTTTCACCTGTGGGGCAATCGCAGCATTCCGGATGGTCTGCGGCTGAGATTTCCGGGTCTGTGAAAGCCAGCATTTCAGGTGAATATGACGGTGACCGGTCAGATGACATCACCCGTTGGCGAGCAATGCGGGCGAGCTCGCATCTTTCACACCCCGATGGTGCACAGGGCACTCAGACTTCGCAGGAGGACTGCTGCTATGCGGGCTCGAGAAGTAAAACTGCGCCAGGATCGAGAGACAGATAACTGCACCACACTGTTCCCATGAGAGACCATTCTCAGGACCGACAGAATGCTCCCGGTTCCCTTGCTGGGCGCGGTTTTGCCAGAGCCCGGATGTCAGACTCCGCGAAGCTTTGTGAAACATCCGGGCTAGCCGGCCTATTCCACAAACCTCGACCGCCGCGAGGCACTGTCTGGGAATGGCGCAGTCACCAGGTCAGTGATCCGGGCTTTCTCCTGCAGCCGCGGCATCGGCTCTCCGATCTTCGGTTTCGCGGCGGCCACAACCCCCTGAAGCATCCGGGCTGGACGCGGTGAACAAGTACTGGCATGTCGTGGGCGTGGGGATTCAGAACACCCTGGTCTACAGGGTGAATTTCCTTTTCCGGGCCTGTTTTGCACTGATTCCGCTGATGGCGACCATTTACCTGTGGCGGGCCATCTTCGCGAGCAATGCAGACAGTCCGCAGATCGCCGGCTACTCGCTGGCAACGATGACGTCGTACTATCTGCTCGCGACGATCGTCGATGCCCTCACCGCGGTGGCGGAGGACGACTGGCAGATCGCGGCTGACATCAAGGATGGCCGGATCAGCCAGTTCCTGCTCAAACCGATTGACTACCTTGCGTACCGGCTCTGTTTGTTCGGGGCGGGTCGGATCATTTACGCGGCGGTTGCGGCCCTGCCGGCGACCCTGTTCATCGTGGTTCAGCGCTCGCATTTTCTCCTGCCGTCGGATGGGCTGACGCTCGTGTTGTTCCTGGCCTCGACGGTCCTGACGGCGCTCCTGCAGTTTCTGATGTCCTACACGATCGCCTTGCTGGCCTTTTGGGTGCTCGAAGTATCGACGTTTATCTTTATCCTGTTCGCCTTCGAGTACATCGCGGGCGGTCACCTCTTTCCTCTCGACATCCTGCCGTCCGCCCTGGCCAACGCGCTCAGTTACACGCCATTCCCCTACCAGCTCTACTTTCCGGTCAGCATCTACCTGGGCCGCATCGCCGGAGACGAACTGTGGCGCGGGCTGTTGATTCAGTCGTTTTGGGTGGCGACGCTCTTTGGCCTGGCGCGCTTCGCATGGCATCGGGGCATCCGGCGCTACGCGGCCGTGGGCGGTTGAGCACTGCGCAAATCTTCGAGTCATGAACGCCTCGTCGCACAGCAGGGCCTTCGCGGGCTGGGGGTTGTTGCGCCGTTACGCCCGGCTGTACGGGGCCCTGTGGCGCAACTCCGTCGTGCGCGAGATGGGGTTCAAGACGAACTTCGTGCTCTGGATATTCGTCGAGATGCTCTGGTTCGCCCTGCAGATCGCCTTCATCGCGGTGATCTACCAGCATACGGATCGGATCGCGACATGGTCGAAGTGGCAGGTGGTGATGCTCATCGGCGCCAGCCACTTCATCCAGCAGGTCTTCACTGCCGTTTTCCTGCTGAACTGCTCGAATCTCTCCGAGTTGGTCCGGACCGGAAGGCTTGATTTTCTGCTGTTGCTGCCGATCAACACGCGGTTTCTCGTCTCGTTCAGGCAAGTCGATTTGGGCGCATTCGTCAACGCGGCATCCGCCGTGGCCGTGATGATCTATGCCGCCCGGCAGTTGGACCTCGAGCCAGGCATTGTCCAGGTCCTGGCCTTCCTGGCGTTGTGCGTGGCGGGCGTGCTCATTCACTACTTCCTCATGTTTCTCCTGGCGACTATATGCTTTTGGACCGTCCGGGCGCAGGGGATCGTCTGGGGCTACTACAACCTGTTCACCGTCGCGCGGCTGCCCGACGGCGCGTTTCGACCCGGCGTGTTCAAGACGGTGTTCACCTTGGCCCTGCCCATGCTGCTCGTGTCCAACGTGCCGGTGAAGCTCCTGGTCGGGATGCTCGAGTCGCCTCTTGAGATTGCCCTGCTGCTCGGCATGGCGTGTGTCTGTTTCGTGATCTCGGAGGCCGGCTGGCGAGCCTCAGTACGCCAATACACAAGCGCCGGATCCTGACTCGAGGCAGCGACAAAAGTGACGACAGAGAGCGATGGACTTGTGATGCACAGCGCGGCAGAGCCCGATCGGCAATAGGAAATGTGCAATGGAACCATCCGAATCAGGTCGAGAGTTGGTGTTCGATGCGCTGCGCGGGCAGCCGGTCGCGCGGATTGCGACAGGTCCGCTGGCGGTCCACTACTGCGCGCGGTTCGCCGGCGCGACGCTTCGGCAATACGCGACCGATGCCCGTGTGCTTGCGGAGTCGGTCATCAGGTATTCCGAGCGATTCAAGCCGGATGCAGTGTGGCTCTCAGCTGATACCTGGGTCAGCGCCGAGGCCATGGGCGTCCCTGTGGGAGCAACAGCGGACAACCAACCGTTTGGCGGACTCGGACCGCCGTATGTCCGAAGTGCACGCGACATCGGCAAGATCCCACGGCCAGATCCCGGCGGGCAGGGGCGCTACCCGCTGATGCTGGAAGCGCTCACTCGAATCGTCAAGGCCCTGGGGCCGGGCGTTTGCGTGGTGGCCTGCCTCGATCAGTACCCGTTTTCGCTGGCTGCCGCCCTGGCCGGTCTCGAACAGACAATGCTTCGCCTGGTGGATGATCCTCCGTTTGTCGAGGCGCTGATGGAACGGTGCCTCGAATACGGGCTGGCCTACGGATGCGCCCTGGCTTCGGCAGGGGCGGATATCCTGAGCGGCGGAGATTCGCCGGCGGGCTTGATCGGGCCTCAGCTCTATCGCGAGAGGGTGTGGCCATTCGAACAGCGTCTGATTGCCGGATTGAAGTCGATGACAGGCAAGCCGGTGTCGCTTCACATCTGCGGCGACTCGACGCCGCTGCTGGCCGACATGACTGCCACGGGCGCCGACATCCTCGAAATCGATCACCAGGTCGACCTCGGCCAGGCGTGTCGGGCGGTCGGACCGAATGTTGCGTTGTGGGGCAACCTCGATCCGGTCGCGGTCCTGGCGCAGGGCAGCGTCGCCCAGGTTGAAGCGGCCGCCCGCCAAGCGATCGAGACCGTCGCCGCGTGCGGGCATTCGCGGTTCGTCCTGAGTTCCGGATGCACTTTGGCGGTCGAGACGCCGCCTGAGAATCTCGATGCCATGCTCGAGATCGCGCGACAGCGGACGTCACATCGCGCTTGATCGAGTTCGGTTCCAGCCCGCATGTTTCATGGACTTGTGACTATAGCGAAGTCGAAGACTCCAACGCGTTGACCAATCCGGGCTAGAGAGGCCATGAACACCGAAGACAATCTATGAGCAAGACCTCTCCTCTGCGGTTGGCCTTTCTGGGCTGCGGGGCCCGAGGCACCACCTATGCACAACTGGCAGCGCGCCGGCCCGATCGATACCTCATCGTGGCGGGCGCCGACCCGGCGTCGGAACGGATCGAGCGGATACGCGCCGTATGCTCGAACCCGGATTTCCGCGGCTTTGCCGACGGGGCGGCCATGCTGGCCGCGGGGAAGTTGGCGGACGTTCTTGTAATCGCCACGCAGGACCATGGGCATTTCGAGCCTTGCCGACGTGGTCTCGAGTTGGGCTACAACATCCTGCTCGAGAAGCCGATTGCCACCCATATCGAGGAGGTGCTCGAAATCGAGCGCTTGGCGGCGCAGACAGGTCGGCGGGTCATGGTGTGTTTTGTTCTCCGTTTTGCAGCCTTTTATCGCAAGGTGAAGGAGATCATCGATTCCGGAAGGCTGGGCGAGGTCTCGGGCATCCAGGCCAGCGAAGGCGTGATGCCGTGGCACCAGGCCCATTCGTTTGTGCGCGGCCATTGGTCAGTCGTGGCCAAGAGTTCGCCGATGCTGCTCTCGAAATGTTGCCATGACACCGATGTGCTGCATTGGCTCGTCGGGCGGCGTTGCCTGAGGGTGGCAAGTTTCGGCTCGCTCGAGTTCTTTCGACGCGAGCGGGCCCCCGCGGGCGCCCCCCAACGATGCACGGACGGTTGTCCGGTGGCCGAGAATTGCCCATACAATGCGCTGCGCTATACGGGCGACCGGCGCGTTCCCTGGCTGGGAATGGTGTACGACCGGGCGGCGTCCGCAACGCCTCAGGAGATTGTCGACTGGCTGCGGACAAGCCCCTGGGGGCGATGCGTCTACCGCTGCGATAACGATGCGGTGGATCGCCAGGTGCTCGCCCTCGAGTTCGAGGGCGGGATCACGGGGACGTTCACCATGACGGCCTTCGAAAACGGGCGGCACATCGAGGTCTATGGCACCAAAGGCGTGCTCAAGGGCGGCGAGACCTACCGACACCATTTCGGGGCGCACCTGGTCTTCCTGCCGCACGAAGGGGCGCCCGAGCGCTACACTGTCCAGGCGGAGGACGGCGGCTACGAACTGCACGGCGGCGGCGATCCGGGCCTGATCAACGCCCTGTACGACGAAATGACTAGACCGGCGGGCGAACCGTTGCAGGCCGGCATCGACTCGACGGTCCACAGCCATGTCCTGACCTTCGCAGCCGAGGAAGCGCGATTGACACGGCGGACTGTGGACGTGGCGGAGTTCGCCCGGAGAATCGCCCCTCTGAGAGCGGGGTGACACAAAAAAGAAGCACCCACTCGGCAGTCTTTGTCGCTGCGTGCGTCGCCAACTTTGTGGTCAAGCGGCGTGGCGGTCGACAAAGGCACCGACAAAGATTCGCGACAAAGGCGGTGTCGTGGCGAACCCCATTGTCATTCGAGGCGGTGTGTCAGAATGGCCGGGGGTTCGTGGGGAAGCGTTGACATTCAACAGTTCAATGCGCACGGCGACCATCAACTGGAGTCTCCTGCTCCTGTCCATGAACCGCAAACGCTCAACGTCCAGCTCTCAACTCCCAACCCTTAACTCTCGATTGACCTGGTCTACCGATCGGGGCGCGTGGCGATACGGTAGAGGTGCACCTCCCACGGTTTGAACGTGTCGCGAAATGCACCCTTGCCGAGGGGCAACGCGCGGTCCTCGTACAGCACCTCGACGCTGGCTTGGTCTGGCCATTCCTTCACGGTGAAGGTGGCGGTGGTCGAACCGTCGCGCATTCCCACAGCAAAAACGTACAAGGCATCGCCCAGGCGCCTGGTCGTCGTCGCCACAGGGACCTCCGGATTGTCCGTCACGACGCGCGCGCCATCGGCGAGTGGCGGTTGGTTTAGGACCGGCGCGAGCCGATGAATCTGCTTGTTGAGCGCCGTGACGGCGGCGAGCATCTCCGGGTCGCTGAGCAGGGCCGCTTCATTGAACTTGGGCTGCCACTCGTGCACGAAATAGATCAGACCCCGCGAGCCGTGAATGAGCGACATCCAGGCCTCGGCCCGGACATGCTGGGGCGTGGGCTTGGCGGTCGGATGCGAAATGCGGGTGCATTCGAGGCAGTTCCACACAATCCGACGCCCCTCCGTCCACGACACGAGTCGCTCGACACCCCGGGCGACGAACCACAGTTTGCCAGTCACCGCCGGGCGATCGTGCACCACGGGGTAAATGTCGAACGACACGATATCCCCGCCCTTGACGTACTGTGGGTAATCCTCCGGATGATTGGTCCGGACGCCGCGTCCGTGCCATCCATCCCAGGCCACCCCTTGGCCCAGATTCAGCAGGACGGGCCGGGTCGGATCGACGGCTCGGATGCGCTCGTAGTCCTCGACGATCTTCTCAGGCAGGATCGGCGGGCCGTAGCCTTTGCCTTCGCCGAGCGACTGGGCATTGTCGGGTTCGTCACCGTGCATCCAGCCGATGATGGTCGGATCGTCAAGGTGGCGCCGTCCCACGGCGTTCTGGTCGCAGATGACCTTCATGTCTGTCGCGCGCAACGCCGCCAATTGCTCCTCGGTCGGCCCACGCCACAGGCCGACGTACGTGTTAATACCGGCAGCGCGATACTGGGCGGCTCGGGCGGGAGACTGCAGCCACACGGCGATTGGAAAATAATCCGGCGAGGCCGAAGGACCATTCTTCCAGGCCGAGTAGTCGGCGGGAAGACTTGCTGGCGCCAGGCAAAGCAGAAAGACAAACCAAAGAACCAGTCCGGCAGAACATGGTCGCCGCGTCGGCCTTGTCTCTGTCCCTGTCGCGCGGGTCAGCGCCTCGAAGAACATACGGCCCGCGGACCTGAGTTTGCTGGGATTCCTTACGACCGGCGCGCCGTCGTGCGGACGGGAGTGTGCGTTTGCTGGTGAGTTACTCCGAGAACAGACATCCCCTCGGCAGTCTTTGTCGTTGCCTCCGTCGATATGCTTGCCGTCAGGCGACGTGGCGGTTGACAAAGCCGACAAAGGCGTTGTCGTTTGGAACCTCATTTTCATTTGAAGCGGTGTGCCGGAATAGCCCGGGGAACTTATGGAGAGCGTTGACATTCAACGCTCAACGTACACTACACAACCATCAACCATCAACCAACGTTGCTACACCTTCCAGGGGTCGCGTTCCTCATAGTCACGCCACGTATTGGCTTCCGAGTCGCCGATGAACTGTTCGGTCCGGGGATCCCATTTCAGCGCCCGCGTGTTCCAGTAAGCCAAGTTGCCCAGGTGACAGACCGTGACCGAACGGGCTCCGACCTCGACATCGCAGATCGGTCTCTTCCGCGTCCGAATGCAATCGACGAAGTCCTTGTAGTGATTGTTGCTCTTGTAGAGCTGGACAGGCAGGGCGTCGAAATTCTCCTTCTCCAGCGATTCGGGCTCGGCCTTGAATCGCCCGCGATCGACGCAGACCTTGCCATCGGTCCCCACGAAGACCACGCCGAAGTTGTAGCCCTTCAAACCGCCGTGAATCAGAACGCTCCCGTTGGCGTACGTGTACCTGAGTTGCTTGATGTCCTTGCCATCCGGAGGCGTGATCTCGACCGGCCCGCTCTCGTCCATCCCCAGCCCCCATTGTGCGATATCGAAATGGTGGGCGCCCCAGTCGGTCATGCCGCCGCCGGAATACTCGCGATACCCGCGCCAATTCGGGAAGTGGGTGTGGACGCCGCGCGGGCTTAGGACGGAGTTGTAGGGGCGTTGGGGCGCTGGGCCGAGCCACAAATCCCAATCGAGGCCCGGTTCCATCGGTTCCTCGGGCAGATCGCACCATTTGCTGGGGCCGCCGACATTGGCATAGACCTCCTTGATCCGCCCGATCTTGCCGTTGCGCACCAGCGTGCACCCCTTCCAAAACGCGCCGTCGGAACGCTGCATCGATCCGGTCTGAAAGACGCGCTCGTTCTTGCGGACCGCATTGACCATGGCGCGCGCCTCGTGGATAGTCAGGGAAAGCGGTTTCTCGCAGTAGATGTCTTTGCCCGCATTCGCGGCGGCGACGACCGGATAGGCATGCCAGTGGTCGGGTGTCGCAATCACCACGGCATCAATGTCTTTGCGTTCGAGCAACTCGCGGAAATCCGTGTACGCCGCGCATCCCTTGAAGGTCTTGTCCTGCTTGGCCGCATAGAACTCCTCGACTTTCTGTTTGTGGTGCTCGCGGCGCGTCGTGTCGACGTCGCAGACAGCAACCACCTGGATGTTCCCATGCGGAAGGAAGCTGTTGAGAAGGTGGCGGCCTTGTGTCCCCACACCGATGAAGCCCATCGCGACGCGGCTGTTGGGTTGGGCGCCGCTCTCGGCAGACCAAATGCGGCCGGGCAGCAACAGGGGCGTGGCCAGCGCGGTGGCGGTCGCGGTGCGGAGAAAGGAGCGACGGCTGAGATTCGAGGATTGAGACATAGATAATTGTTGGGTCTGACGCTCGGCAGGGCGGGCGGATTCAACCGGAGCTCGGGTTCCCCTCGTGCTCTCAAACGAACACTTGACTTCCGGCATCTCTTGGGACGTAGTTGCGGCAGAAATCAACCCGAATCCAGTATGTGCTGACGCGTGTTATGTCTGCTATTGCCGTGACCCGGAACAGCCCAGTGCCTCGCCTCCAGGCGTCGAGGCTGGGCTTCACACTGATCGAACTGCTGGTTGTCATCGCAATCATCGCAATCCTGGCGTCGATGCTCCTGCCGGCCCTGGGCAAAGCCAAGCTCAAGGCCACATTCGCCAGTTGCGCGTCCAATCAGAAGCAACTGGTCCTCGCGTGGCAGATGTACGCCCTCGACAGCGACGACACCATGCTCCCCACATCGTACCGGGGCGAACTGGGGCAAATGGAACTCTACGCGGGCGGTTTTTGGAACGGGCCGAATCCGAGCATCGCGTCGGGCATCACTGAAACCGAGGCCATGAAGCGAGTCACGGCCGGCATCGCCATGTCGCCGCTCTACAAGTACTGCAGCGCGATCGGCTCCTGGCATTGTCCGGGCGACACGCGCACCAAGCGGAACAAACCGGGTCGGGGCTGGGCGTACGACAGTTACTCGAAGGCCGACGGGATGAACGGCGGCATGTGGACCGGCATCAAGCCTTACACCAAGACGACCGAGATCAGCGAACCGGTCAACTCCTTTGTTTTTATCGAGGAGGCGGATCCGCGCGACTACAACAACGGTACGTGGGTCTTGGATGTCACGCCGCCCGGCTGGGTGGACCCGTTTGCTCTGTTCCACGGCAACATCAGCACGTTCGGGTTCGCCGACGGCCATGTCGAGTCGCATCGGTGGCTCGAGACCTCGACCATCAAGGCGGCGTCCGACTCGGCCCGGGGCATTCAGAGCTTCTATTGGTCCGGGGGCAACGCCAAGAACCGCGACTTCGTCTGGGTCTGGAACAAGTTCCGACACTTGAACTGGAAGCCGCTGAATTAATCAGGTCGGCAAATCCATTCGAACCCGCCACGGTGACCGCCCGCCAAGGGTCAACCGCGAACCACGCTGAACACGCGGAAAGAGGAGGCTTGCAGAATCCGGCAGTAGTGCGTGAGCGGCAATTTGGCGGCGGCTACGGTTCGTGGCAGACAAGAGATACGAACCGACTATGCCACGAACGCAATTGTTCCGTTAGGGCACAGTGAAATCACGCGCCCGTCGAGCAATTGTCGAGCAATTGCCTTGACGCGAGGGGGGAGTAGCGCATTAAGCGACCAAGCAACACAACGACCGATTCCCCCTTAACCAGGCCATGGTCGGGCTGTGTCCTTTATAAAGGGCGGGATGGATGGATTGGGTGGGACGCCAATCAACGGCGGGCGCGACTGCACCTGGTGGCCAACAACGCGCGGTTCTGCCGGTTGGGACCCAAGGGGCAGTATCCGAACCTGGCCAGCCGGGCGCTGGCACTGAACCTGGAGCGGTTGTCGGCCGACTGGCAGGCCAAATACGGACATCCGATCGTGGTGGTGGAGAGTTTCGTGGATGAGGAGTGGTTTCGGGGGACGGAGAACTGTGTGTACCGGGTGCTCAAGGCCGTGCCGGTGCGGGCGTTTCAAGCGGCGCTTTGGGCCTGGCA
>MWFF01000068.1 GCA_002071485.1 Verrucomicrobia bacterium ADurb.Bin006
GGTGATCGAGGGCGGTGATGGAAGCGAGGATCTGGCGCACCTCGGTGGTGGAGAGGATGACAGGGAGCTTGAACTCTGGGGTGGCGCGGACCAGTTGGACTTCGGCGGGCCAGGGGCGGCGGAGGGATTTCTCCCAGAACATCTTGACCTGCCTGCCGGCAGGCAGGTGGCGCAGATGGCCTGGGTGGAGGTGGAACGGGAGAAGTGACGTTCGGTTTTGAGGTGGACGAAGTACTGACGGAGTTCCTCGGGCGTGACCTCCTCGGGGGCTTTGTGGAAGTGCTCGCTCAGCTGCCGGACGCAGGCCAGGTAGGCCTGTTGGGTGCGGGGCAGCAGCGGGAGCAAACGCAGGTCGCCTGCCTGCCGAAGCCTCGGCGCAGGCAGGTCGGTGAAGCGGATTAGGCTGGCGTGAACGGTCGAGTTTTTTTATGCATAGGGACGTGAGTTGAGTTTTTGGTTTGGCGCCCGGTTCGCCTTGAGGCGGCCGGGCGTTCGAACCAAGGCGCGGGAAGGGTGGCGGACACAATGCCGAACGATCATCGGAGGGCCACACGCCAGATGAACATGCCGCTCCGAGGCGGCGTTCCTCGCCGCCGCGGAGCGGCTTCGTTCAACCATGCGCTGCAGCGAACCCGGCGGGGGCGTCGCGATTGCAATCATTGCGTCTCGTGCGCCGGGTCGCTGAGCTGAGGTCGTTAGCCCGTGACTTCGCGGGCGAGTCGCACACGCACAGCAAATCGGAGCGCACCAAATGAAAACAACAGACTGGACCAAAACCAGGGCAGCGATACAAATCAGCGCAGCAATCGTCGCGTTGGCTCTCGGCGGCGTGAGCCATGCCCAAGTCCGGGAGCCGCCCAAGCCCGGCACTTACTACTCGGCGAAAGATTTCGAGTGGAGTCCCCCGTGGCCTTTCAACCCGCACCCGGAACTTGAGGCCGTCGAAATCGCGCCGGGGATTTTCGTCTTTGACGACACGGCCATCCCCGACACGCCGGAGCAAGCCGCAGCCAGAGCCGCGCACCAAGCAGCCGTTGAGCACGCCAAAGCCCTCGCCGCCAATCCGGCGTTGGCAGAGGCGGAACGCGCGGCGCGGCAGGCGGCACAGGAGGCGGCTTGGAAGGCAACCTTCCTGGCAGAGTTTGCGCCTTGGATTGTCACGGACGAGCGTGACGCGCTCGGCAACGCAACGACGCCTGCCAGTCTTGAGGAAGCGCGTAAGGCCGCGCTGCTCAAGCTGGGCGAGCAAACCGCCAGAGACGCCGAAGCCGCCAAGGAGCAAGTGGCAGCGTTCGCGCGGACGAATACCATCGGCCTGCCCGAGTCGTGGACGGACGCGGAGGGGCGACGGCACATCATTGACCGGATCGGCCCCGAAGGCACGCCCTACATCAAACACGCACACAACTTGGGTTCTGCGATCACCGTCGGGGCGACCAACCTCTGGCCCGGCGGGCCACTGGGGCTTGGATTGACTGGCACGAATGTTTCCATTGGACTTTGGGATGAGGGGCATGTCTTGACGAATCATCAGGAGTTTGTCCAGAGCGGCCTGCGTGTGTCACTGATGGATGTCACCGGCAGCCCGGTTTACAACGACCACTCCACGCACGTAGCTGGAACGCTTGGCGCATGGGGTGTTGTTGGAGCCGCGAAGGGCTTCTCGCACCGGGCCCGCATTCTGAGCAGCGACTTCGACTACGACTTCCAGGAAATGCCACCAGTGGTTGGCACGAACGCTGTGCGAGTTTCCAACCACAGCTATGGATACGACTTCGGGTGGCGTTTCGTTGGCGGCACATGGTATTGGCTGGGGCAGAACAACTGGAGTTCAACGGAGGACTGGCAGTTTGGGTATTATGACGATGTGGCCCGCACGAACGACATGATTATCTACACCGCGCGGACATTTCTGCCGGTGTTTTCATCCGGAAACGAGAACTGGGCCGGCCCCACCACGCAACCCGTCTGGCATTGGTCCAGATACGGCGGCGATTGGCGTTGGACCAACAGCATCCGTCCTTTGGACGGCGGCGCGGAAGGATTTCACACGGTCAACACCTACGGTGTCTCCAAGAACAACCTCGTCGTCGGCGCCGTCGAGAAGATTCCGGGTGGTTACACCAACCCGACCAACGTTTCGCTGGCGTGGTTCAGCAGTGCCGGCCCCACCGACGACGGTCGCATCAAACCGGACCTGGTCGCTGCGGGAATTGGGCTTTACTCCTCCACGTTTACGAACGCGACTTCCTACGGGGCGAAGTCCGGCACGAGCATGGCGGCGCCCAGCGTGGCGGGGGTGCTGGGTCTGTTGACCGACCTGCACCAGCGGCACTTTGGGACGCAGCAGCCGTTGCTGGCCTCCTCGCCCAAGGCGGTGGTTCTCAACACCACCGACGAAGCCGGCGCGGCGGCAGGGCCGGATTACCTTCACGGGTGGGGATTGCTGAACGCCACGAGAGCGGTCCGGCTGATGACCAACAACATCGAAAGCCAATCGCTGGCGCATTTGAAGGAAGTGCGGCTGGTGAGCGGAGACTATATCGAGTTCCCCATCGTCGCGACAAACACGCAGCCGCTGCGCGTGACGATCTGCTGGACCGACCCGGCGGGAACGTTTCCGCCCGCCGGTTTGAACCCGACCAACTTGATGCTGGTGAACGATCTGGACTTGCGGCTCATCAGTCCATCAGGGACGACCAATTACCCTTGGGTTTTGAATTCAGCCAACCGCACGGCGGCTGCCACCACCGGCGACAATTTCCGGGACAACGTGGAGCAGGTGGAGGTAGCCAACCCGCAGAGCGGAGTGTGGCTGGTGCGGGTGACGCACAAGGGACAGTTGCGCAATGACCAAGGCGCGGTGGCCGATCAACGCGTCTCCATCGCGCTGTGGGGCAACCTTGCGCAACCGCCGGTGTTGCCGCGCTTCACTCAGATTGCGATGGTAAGTTCCAATGCGGTGAGCTTGCGGTGGGACTCCGAGGTGGGGCGGGTCTATAAGGTCCAGGACCGAGACGATGTGGCGTCGGGAGCGTGGCAGGATTCCACGGGAGAGATCAGCGCCACCAAGACGAGCACGGCGGTCACGCTGTCGGCGGATTCGGGTAACCGCTTTTACCGTCTGGTGCAACTGAGGTGAGCATGTTGGCGACACACCACTACGGACGGACAGGCTGGCGCGGGTCTTTGCTCGCGTCAGCCCTCATCCTCGCTGCGGGCATGACCGCCTTCTCGCAAAGCACGATTGTTTACAACCGAATGCCGTTGAACATCGTCCCGCCGCAGTTTCCCTGGGACGCGGAGGCGTATCGGGCGATTGCTGATGGAAACCCTAACAACGCCCAGTCCGTTGCTCTGGACATAAACGGCGATGGTCAGAAAGACTATCATTTTATTTGCGGAATGGATTTTGGAGTGTTGTCTCTGGACGACAACAAAGTGGCGGGCTACTTCATAACACCGTGGGAACGAGCTTCGGCAACAGCGCTGCCCACAAGTGCGGCGATTGGGCCGAGCATGTTACCGGCGGCATGGATTGGGAATCAGGATTCTCCACTCGGCTTGATGCTCTCAAGCTGGCGCGATATTGGCGATCCATCGTTCATGGGGATTGGCGAGTTTGCGGGCGTAGCGTCCGCGTATTTGGGACTCGAACTCCAAATTGAGGGCCGCACGCACTATGGCTGGATCCGACTGGGTGCGCCCCTAGCCCATTTGGGTGGCGGCTGGATATACGACTACGCTTACGAGACGCGCCCGGACACACCGATTCTGGCGGGTGCAATTCCAGAGCCTTCGACTTTGGCGCTCTTGGTTGGAGGCGGCGTGTTGATTGTCTGGTTCAGAGGAAGGAGGAATGAAAGGAGGGGCTAACAATGTGGAGCAGGCCATCACCAACGCCGTGGCCAGCGGTGTTTACGCCGTGCGTATCACCCACAAGGGGTCGCTGGTTGGCGGCGGCCAGTGGGTCACGTGGACAATGAGCGGCGGCCAGGCGCAGGACAGGCCGCCCTTGGTGATTTCGCAGCCCGTCGTGACGGCGAGCAACACGTTGGCCTTTTCGTGGCCGTCGGTTGTGGGCCAGCTTTACCAGGTGCAGTATCGCAACGACGTTGAAGGGCCGGGTTGGAGCAATTGGGAGGGCGAAATCAGCGCCATCAGAACCAACACGGCGGTCGAAGTGGACATGGACGGGCCGGAGGGACAGCGCTTCTACCGCGTCATTGAGGTCGAATGAAGCGGTTGCACAAAAGCATTTGCTTTCTGCATGTGTGGCTGGTGCTGACCTTGGGACTGGCACCTGCCACCTTGACGCTTGCGCAAGGAACAATTGCTTACTATCAGCCGCCACAGCCCCTATTTGTGCTGGGCAGAATGCTGGACTTAAATGGCGATGAGCAAGCTGATGTCCGATTCTATGATGCTTCCAACTATCCGCTGGTTTACGGCGCAACGAAAGTTTCCGGCGTTGGCACCGCTAGGCTGTTAGTGCTACCGCACGTCTGGATGGCCGACGGAGGGAGCAGTTTGGTGCCTTTGCCCGCTGGTTTCGTCGTCGGCCCAATCTCAGACCCTTCCCTGCTGTGGGCAGCTCAAGACGCTGCGAACGCATACGGTGCCGCCTTGCTACTTGGTGCATACGATCCAGAGACGGTGGGAGGCGGACTGGTTCCTATCGGGCCTTTTTACGACATGACGGCGTTTATGGGGATTCACTTCCAAATTGGGACGGACTGGTATTACGGTTGGGTGCGGATTCGCGGCGGGACTGCTGGACCGTCGGAGGACGGGCAGCAGTTCTACCTCAACCCTCCGGCTTGGATTGTGGACTGGGCTTACGAGACACGCCCCGACACGCCGATTTTCGCTGGGGCAGTCCCGGAGCCTTCGACATGGGCTTTGCTGGGCGCAGGAGGACTTCTGTTTTGGTGGTATGGACGACGGAAACAAACGGGCTAACAAGGAGTTCACCCTTCCGCCCACGCAATCGGTTTCGTGGATTGTCACGTCGGCAGGGACACAGCCGCTGTCCGTCACCGCCGCCTGGAGCGACCCGCCAGGGCCGGCGCTGACGACCCTGACCAACGCCGACCCGGTCAACCCGATGCTCGTGAACAATATTGACATCCGGGTGGAGCGTATCGGGACCACCAACGTCTATTTGCCCTGGGTGTTGAATCCCGACCTGACGAACAAGACCGCAGCGGCGCGCTCCGCCGCCGCCACGCGGGGCGTGGACAACCGGAACAATGTCGAGCGCGTGTCCATTGCCTCGCCGCCAGCGGGCGACTATCGCATCACGGTCACGCACTCCGGCGGGTTGCCTGGTAATCCCGCTCCCAGCACGCAGAAGGTTTCGGTGGCCTTGGGCGGGGTTACACCGCTTGCGCCCGTCATCAGCGCGCTCGAAAAGTCACCAACGACCAACGAGTTTCTACTGACGTTCGTAGCAGATCCCGGCGCGTATTTCACGATTCTGACTTCCACCAACGTCGCCACGCCGCTGACCAATTGGACCAACGCCGGCTCGGTGCTGGCCGAGAGCAGCACCAACACCGCGCAGTTGACTAGCAGTGCCGAACAGAGGTTCTGGCTCTTGCGGAGGGGTCAATGAGCGGGAGGATGTGGAGTCTGTTGTTGGCCGTCGCCGGGCTGTTCGGCCCGACGGCGGTCCCGGCGGTTGCACAAGGAGTGATCACGGTTGTTCTGCCTCAACCGATGGGGATTGGCAGCGACCAGTTGAACCAGTTTTTCTATCCAATAGACCTGAACGGCGACGGACTGACGGATTTTACCTTCGGTGCGGATGTGGGTTTTGTCGGTCTCCGTACGGAACGCGCCAATCAAGTGATCGTCAGGCTGTCACCGCCGCCGAATATCGGTGGGCGGGTCGCTAGACTGGATACTGGGTTTCAGGTCGGCTCGTCCCTTGATCCGCAGCTTGCTTGGATTTCGAGTGACCCGGTGGGCGGCTATGTGTCTCCCGGCGAAATCGCCTTTGCTCCAATTGCCATTCATCTGAACAGTGGCTCATCCAGCGAATGGCCGGGGATCCCAGGGGCGCGCGGCTTCATCGGCATCCAGTTCGAGCTGAATGACGGCTTGCACTACGGCTATTTCGACGTGACGATGGCGGCGGAAGCCGGCGGTGTGCTACACGGGTGG
Organism: Verrucomicrobia bacterium ADurb.Bin006; assembly: GCA_002071485.1. Taxonomy (GTDB): domain Bacteria; phylum Verrucomicrobiota; class Verrucomicrobiia; order Limisphaerales; family J093; genus MWFF01. The sequence goes on from MWFF01000068.1 coordinate 6,169, forward strand.
GCGTACAATTCGATTCCGAACGCTCCGATTTTCGCCAGCCCGGTGCCGGAGCCTTCGACTTGGGCACTGCTGAGTTTGAGTGCCGTTCTCTTTTGGTGGTATGGAAGACAAAAACGAACGGGCTAATACGAATGGATAGACGTAGGCCGGCCTTTGTTGGACGCAGTGAACCAAGCCAAGACATATCCCGGGACCAGCC
>MWFF01000069.1 GCA_002071485.1 Verrucomicrobia bacterium ADurb.Bin006
TGCGCGGGCAGGCCTTGCGGACGGCGGTCCGCGCGGCGCGCAGGGCCGCCATGCCCGCCATGGTGCGCCCGAAGGCGCCCTTCATGGACCGGATCTCGTCGTGGAGGTCGCCGGGGGCCTCGATGGAGGTGCCGACGAAGTTGAGGCCGAGGCCGCCCATCCGCCGGGGGGCGAGGGAGGCCAACTGCGCGGCGCGCTCCTCCGTGAGCAGGGTCGCGTTGGTGATGACATGGGTCCGGCACCGGCGCGAGGCGCTTTCCAGCAGCTCCCCGATGTCCTTGCGGAGGAGGGGTTCCCCCCCCGTGAAGGTGACCAGGCAGAAGCGGTGGCACTGGCTGATGACCCGGAGCCATTCCTCCGTGGTCAGTTCGCCGTCCTTCTGCGCCCCGGCGGGGGTGTTCTCCAGGAAGTCCAGGTACTGGCACATGCGGCAGCGCAGGTTGCACCGCCGGGTCATCTCGAAGATGTAATGCCACGCGGGAAAGGCGCGGCCCGACGCGAAAAAGCGGCGGGGCACGGCGCTGTAGAAGCGCTGGGCGGCCTCATACAGCCGCGCCGCGCTCAGCATCTCCCGGAAATCACTGTCCGCCATCCGTCATCCTTCCGAAGGTCCGTTTCGAAAACACCCCGGCGGGGGTTCAGATCTCATTCCGGGGCATTATAGCCCGGATCGCCGGAGGAGCGGCGGTTTGGGTGTCTGGGTGGGGGCATGCATGGACGAGGTGGACAAAGTGGACTGAGTGGACAGGGTGGGGAACCGGCGCGGCACTTCCCGGTTTCTGTATCCATCCCGTCCATAACGTCCATAACGTCCATAACGTCCATTCAGTCCCCCTTGCCCGGAGCCCGGTCAGAGGCAACCCTGGCGATCCCAGGGGGCGCGGACCGCAGGTCACACCCGCCCCCGGTCCTGCTCATTTTTCGCATTACCCCTTACAAATGGACGGGATTTATGTTATGCTCTTAGAGGAAGGGGATTGGCCACGGGGAGGCAGTGCGGCTGTCCGCGTCCGCGCGGGCGCAGGAGAGGAACGGGCGCGTGGTCAGGGCAAGAACGGAACAGCGGGACTCGGACCGGGTGCGCGTCACCGCGCGGGTGGAGGTGCGCCTCCACAGCGGGGTGCTGGTGGAGGGGGCGGTGGTGGACCTGAGCGAGCGCGGCATCCTGATGGCCACGGAGCGGTCGCTGCCGCTGGAAAGCCGGGTGCGCGTGCTGATCTGTCCGGACAAGGGCGGCGCCGCCGACGGGGTCTGCCTGGACGGCCGGGTGGCCCGCATGGACATACGGGGCGTGGCGATCGCCTTCGCCCCGGTGGATTCGATCGAACGGAAGCGGCTGCGGCGCATCATGGACACGGACGGGGAGTCCCCGCCCGGCGGCGCCTGAGGGCCGCGCCCCACAGAAGAACGCACGCCCTTACGGAGGAACCGACGGGGATGAACAAGAGACGGGTGCTTTTCGCGTTTGCGGTGCTGCTGGTCGCGGGCGGGTGCGTTTCGGACCCCTCCGCCGTGCGGGAGAAGGACGGCCAGCAGTACGGCGTCACCGACGGCGTGTTCCGCGGGCGCTGGTGGAGCTATTACGAGCGGGGGACCTCCTATCTGGCGGGGGGCTTCCACGAGGAGGCGGCGGCGGACTTCGAGCAGGCGCTGAAGGGGCGCTCGCGCGACACCTGGCGCGCCCGCACCTACGGCCTGCATTTCGTGGAGTACTTCCCCGCCCGCGAGCTGGGCGTCTGCTACCTGCGCCTGGGGCGGCTGGACGAGGCGGAGCGCCAGCTCCAGGAGGCGCTGGCGATGGTGGACACGGAGCGCGCCCACGCGCTCCTCGACGAGGTGAAGCGCGAAAAGATCCGCACGGGGGCGCTGAAGGACGACACGGCCCCCGCCCTCGCGGAGGACATGCAGCCCGCCCGCATTGTCGCCGAGCGCGAGCTGCCCGTCGAGGTGGCCGTCGCCGACGACACCGGCGTGGCCGAGGTCCGCGTGAACGAGCAGAAGGCCTTCCAGCGCGGCAGCCAGACGGAGATCAAGGTGAAGGAGACCGTCGAGCTGGACGAGGGCACGCACGAGGTGACGGTGACGGCGGTGGACCTCGCGGGCAGGGAGACGGAGCAGAAAACGACGGTGACGGTGGACCTGACGGGGCCCACGCTGGGCATCTACATCCCCGTGGAGCCGACGGTCACGGGCGACCGCACCATCCTGCTGGAGGGCGCGGCAAATCACTCGAACTGCGGATTCTCAAGCCAGCCGGCGCTGCCTGGAAGACTGTCGACATCGAGACGCCGCGCAACGAGTGGGATTCGCCCAATTCCGGAACCACGATGGTCGCGACGACGATCGTGGCGCCGCCGAGCGGCGACATGACGATCGTCATTGTGGCCCGGCCCGGCGGGGCGAGCGCGCCGGACGTTCCGCCCGGACCGTTGGCGGAGTGGTAGAGCGAGCGTCGAACAGTTTCGGTCGCGTCGACTGCTGTCGGATGTCCGGCGTGATTACTTCGAGGCGCTGGTGAGTTCGAGGGAACGTTCCTTGTAGCGGGTGGCGATGAAGACGAACAGCAGGGCCACCGCGAGCGTCAGGCCGGCGTACAGGTAGAAGGTCGCGGCGTTGACAGCCGCGCCTTCCCCGGCCGCCGCGGTGCCGGCGATGACCGCGCCGCGCAATTTGGTGATCAGAGGGACATACAGGTTGCCGACCGCCACCGTCAGGAGCCAGAAGCTCATGATGGTGCTTTTCATTTCAGCCGCCGCCTGTGTGAACGCGAATTCGAGGCCGGTGGTCGAAATCAGCACCTCGGCCGTCGTCAGGATCAGATAGGGGAGCGCCTGCCAGAGCACGCTCAACCGCCCCCCGGCGTCGATCTGAGTCTGGATGAAGCCGACGACGAGGTAGGAGAATCCGGCCAGGAACATGCCCATGCCCATGCGGCGCAGCGGCGAAACGCGAATGCCGAACCACTTCTCGATGCGCGGATAAAGGAAGAGCGTCAGCGGCACCAGCAGCATGACAAAGGCTGGGTTCATCGATTGCATTTGCTCCGCCCCGATCTGGAACGAGCCCAGCACCGGAAATGGGATCATCCGATCGCCTTGCATCACCCAGGTCGAGGTTGTCTGGTCAAACAACGCCCAGAAGATCGTGACAGGCGCGAACACCATCAGGATCGGGCCGACCGATTTGGCCGCGTCGACTTCGCGGGCCGAGAACTTCGCGCGGGCCGCGTCCCAGAACGTCTGGCCGGCCTGGCGCGAGCCCAGGCTGGCCAGCGCGTGCCAGAACACCTGGAAGAACCCCGCCGATTTCGTCTCACTCGATGGCGGGATGCGCACATAATACTTGCGCCCCAGCCAGAAGATGAGAGTGGCCATGAGCATGAGGATTCCCGGCACGCCGAACGCCCAGCGATAGGCCTCGAGCGGCACGCTGCCATCGGGGTTCTTCTCGAACGAGTCTTTGATCCACGGAATGACCAGGAAGGAGAAGAATGAGCCGAAGTTGATCGACCAATAGAAGAGCCCGTAGGCCTTCTGGAGCAGGCCGGCCTGATCGGGCTTGAACTGGTCGCCACAAAAGGCCGAGACGCACGGCTTGATGCCGCCCGAGCCGAGGGCGATCAGGAACAGGCCGACGTACAGGCCCCAGATGCTGCCGGCCGTGAGGGCCAGGGTGAGGTTGCCCAGGCAGTAGACCAGCGAGACGTACAGGATCGTGTTGTAGCGGCCCCAGAACTTGTCGCTGATGATCCCGCCCAACAGCGGGGTGAAGTAGTTGGCGAAGATGAAGAGATGGATGATCCCGGCCGCGTTATCGCGGGCCTGGCCCTCCGGCAGGTGCTGGAAGAGCACCGTGCTGATGTAGAGGGCCAGGATGCTGCGGATGCCATAGTAGCTGAACCGCTCGCAGGCCTCGTTGCCGATGATGAACTTGATCGGCGGCGGAAACCGGTTCGCGGAGGAGACTCGAATGCTCATGATTTGTTTGAACGATGCGGGCTGTCCGGATCACTTCGACTTGTCCGGATACGGGGGCGGGGTGGGGATTTTGACCGGATGCTGCGTCATGAGCAGCTTGATTTCGTCGATGGCCCGGTTGAGCTGGTCGTCGATCCCGCCGAACTCACGCGCCGGGTCGTTGTCCACCACGATGTCGGGATCGACGCCGTGACCTTCCATGATCCACTCCTTCGCTTCGAGATCGAACCGCGAGAACTCGGGGCGGTTGAGCGAGCCGCCATCGAGCAGAGGCAGCGAGCCGCGGATGCCGACGACCCCGCCCCAGCTCCGCTGGCCGATGATCGGCCCCAGTTTGTGCTTGCGGAAACGGTAGGCGACGATGTCGCCGTCCGATGCCGAGAACTGGTCGATGAGCAGCACCTTGGGGCCGAGCACCTGGCCCGAGGGGTCGATATTGACCGCGCCGTTGCGGGCGATGGTCCACATCGCCGGCTCGCGCCGGAGCCGCTCGATAATCATGGGCGACACGTTGCCGCCGCCGTTGCCGCGGCAATCGACGATCAGGGCCTCCTTGTGGAGCTGCGGATAGTAGAACTTCACGAACTCGTTGAGTCCCGGCACCCCCATGTCGGGCACGTGCACGTAACCCACTTTGCCGTCCGTGGCCTTCGAGACGTGTTCGATGTTGCCGAGCACCCATTTCAAGTAGTAGAGCGGGCGCTCGTCGGCGATCGGGATCACCACCTCATCCCGGGCGCCCTCGGATTTGGGCTCGGCGTTGACGCGCAGGGTGACCTGCTTGCCTGCCTTGCCCACAAGGGCCGCGTAGAAATCCGTCATCTGGTCGGTCGGCTTGCCGTCGATGGCCACGACATAGTCGCCGTTCTTGACGTTGACGCCGATGTCGGTCAGCGGCGACCGAAGCTTGTCCTCCCAATTCTGGCCGGGGAGGATGTTGGTGATCTGATAGAAACCGGAGGGCTGATGGCGGACGATCGAGGCGCCCAGAAGACCCTGCGCAATGCGTTCGGGTTTCGGGTAATCGCCCCCGCCGACATAGCAGTGGCCCAGGTTGAGTTCGCCAATCATTTCGCCGATCACGTAGGTCAGGTCGGCGCGGTGCTGGACATGCTCGAGGAGCGGTTCGTAGCGCTGCCGGATCGCCAGCCAGTCCACCCCGTGCAGATTCGGGTCATAGACGAAATCGCGCATTTGGCGCCAGCACTCCGCGTAAATCTGATTCCATTCCGCTCGGCGATCGAGTCGGACCTTGACGTCGCCCAAATCCACCGTCTTCTCCCTCGTCTCGATCCTCCCCGAGGGCAGGTCGACGATCGCATAGGTGCCGCGCGCGGCCACCGCCATCTTCTTGCGGTCGGCTGAAACCCGGTAGCTGCCGAAGTCGCCCAGCTCGGTCTCCTTCTGCTTCTCGAGTTCGAAGAGGAACAGTTTGCCCTTGCGGATGTAATAGAGCTTGTCGCCGACCGACGTGAGCTGCCCGTAATTCGCTGCGGGGATTGGCAACACGGCAATGCGCTGAGCCAGGCCGTCTGCATCGACCTTGACCACCACTTTCTTGTCGTCCTTCTTCTCGACCGGTTTCTTCTCCGCAGCGGATTCGTCGCTCTTCGCCGGGGCCGCCGTGTCTCCGTTCTTCTTCTCGCCCTCCGGTTTCGGGGCGTCTTTAGCCGGGTCTTCCTTTTTGTCCGTCTCGGGCTTGGCCTCGTCCTTCTTGATTTTGACCTCGTCGCTCTTGGGTGCGAAGGGAGACTTCGTGTCCTGGGCGAGCGTGACGAAGTAGATGCGGGCCATGTCGCTGTAAATGTGGTTCCACTCGACCTGGCTATAGGTGGGATTGAACGTCCGATCGGATACAAAGAACAGCAGCTTGCCATCCGAACTGAACTCCGGTCCGCCCACGTCGAACCAGCCGTCAGTGACTTGGGTCTTCTGCCGGGATTCGATCGAGTAGAGGTAAATATTGGGGAAACGTCGTTCCTCGGGCCGTGTGAACGCGATCCACTGGCTGTCGGGCGACCAGGTGAAATCGTGGATTTCCCAGGCGAGCGACTGGTCGACCACGGTCGTTTGTTTCGAAGACACGTCGATGAACTGGAGCCGGTTCTTCTTGTCGGACCAGAGCAGGCGCTTCGAGTCGGGCGACCAGGCGAGTTGGTACTTGTACGTGTCGCTGCCGGACGTCAGTTGCGTGGGCGCCTCGGCGCCGTCCTGGGAGCGGATGTAGATTTCATCCTCGCCGGTGGCGTCGGCGATATAGGCGATCCACTTGCCGTCGGGGGACCATGCGGCGCTGCGTTCATGGACGCCGGGTGTGGCGGTGAGATTGCGCGTGGGCCCATGCTTGGCCGGCACGGTGAAGATGTCCCCGCGCGCGCCCACAACGAGGCGCGCGCCGTCGGGCGCGACGTCATAGCCTGTGATGGCGCGGCCGACATCGCGCCATCCCGCGCGGCCGATGGCGAAATCCTCCTGGATTTCAATCGGCACCTTGGCGACCTGTTCGCTGGCCAGATCAAGCCTGTAAATGAAGCCGCCGTTCTCGAACACAATGGCCTGATCGCCCAGTGACGGAAACTTGACGGCGAACTCGGTGAACTGGGTCAGCGCGCGCACCTGCCTGGTCGACAAGTCCATGACGTAGAGGTTCGCCTGGCGGTTGGCGTCGCGCTCGGACACGAAGTAGATGCGGTCGCCGCGCCACATCGGGAAGATATCCTGGGCGGGATCCTCGGTCAGTCTTTCGGTGGACTTCGTCTCGAAATCGTAAATCCAGATTTCGTCCGCCTGGCCGCCGCGATAGCGCTTCCAGGTGCGGAATTCGCGAAACACACGGTTGTAGGCGAGCCGCTTGCCATCCGGCGAAAACGAGCACCACGCGCCCCGGGGCAGCGGCAGCACCTCCGGCACGCCGCCGTCGATCCGGGCGAGCGTCAGGTCCCCTTTCCACGCGTTCCACTGGGTTCGCCGCGACCGATAGACGACGGTCGCGTTGTCGCGCCAGGTCATGACGATGTTGTTGGGCCCCATCCGGTCAGCAACCTCATCGCGATCGATGGTCGCGGTGTGAGTCAGGCGCCTGGGCACTCCGCCTTCGGACGGCATCACATAGACCTCGGTGTTGCCGTCGTAATGACCCGTGAAGGCGATCCACTTTCCATCCGGGGAAAAGCGCGGGAACATCTCGTAGCCCTGGAGGGGGATTTGGGAGACCGGGAATGAATTGACAAAGCCCTCGAGCAGCCTAAGGTGCACCCTGTTTTTTGGCTGGGGTCGTAGCTCAGTTGGTAGAGCACCACAATGGCATTGTGGGGGTCAGGGGTTCGAATCCCCTCGGCTCCACCAGCCTTCCGGGCAGTGGGAATCGCCCTCGATTTGTCCGTCCCCGAGAATCAAGCAGGAAACGACTCGTCTCCGGGGCATTCTGCCTTCATTGGAATCCTTGATCGGTGAAACATGTTCCAGACAAGTCGAGTTTCTGTGCTGCGTTCAACGGCTCAAGGATTCTGGACAGACGAACGATCCCGCTATTCACCTCGCGAAATCGCAGGCTCGCGCAGCGCGCGACTCTGTGACATGCTCGCGCCATGAACACTCCGCTGGTCCTTCCAATGCTGTTCTTGCTCGCTGCGGCGGCGATCGCCGGTGAGAGCCAATTCCACAACGGTGGTTTCGAGTCGGGTTTGAGCGGGTGGCGACTCTGGTCGCGGACCCCAGGCGCCCTGACGTCTGCGCTGGAGAACAAGACCGTCCACTCGGACCAGACGGCGCTGCGTCTCGAACACCACGGCGAACAGGATTGGAGCCTCGAACCCGCCCTCCGTCTCGAGGTCAAGCCCGGCGACCTGGTCGAACTAGACTGCTGGGTCAAGCTTGCGGGTAGTGGCACGGCAACGTTGTGCGCGTCGACCTGGGACGCCGAAGGCAAAATCGTGTCCTGGTCCGCCGGCGAGCGCACGGCGTCGGAAGGTCCCAACTGGCAGCACTTGCAGGCCCGCGTAGTGGCTTCCGACAACGTCTGCCAGATGCAGCCGCGCCTGATCGGGTACGGCCCCGCCACCGTCTGGGTGGATGATTACACCGTCGCCGAGCGCGGCAATCTCCATGCGCTCCGGTCGAGGGACCTTCCGGCGACGCTGATCCTCAGCAACGCGGTGCTCGAGGTCCGTTTCAATACAACCGATGCCATCTGCGTGGTGCGAGACCGCCGGACCTCTCGTGCCTGGACACAGAAAGCGCTGGCGAGCGACTGTATCGTGAAGAGCGCCTCGATCAAGGGCGCCGGGCGGCTGCGCTGCGAGCTGTTCCACGGCGGCCTCGGCCTGGAAGTGCAGGCCGTGCTGCAACTCGACGCAGACCGCCCGGAACTGGTCGTCGAGTTGTCAGCCCGAGGGCCGATGCCCGCAAGCCTGCGGTTTCCGCATCCTTTCCAGGGCGAACCAGGGGATTACCTCGTGATCCCGATGAACGAAGGGATCGCTTATCCCGTCGACGACGCGACGATCCCACCGATCCATCTCATCGCCTACGGCGGCCACGGCATCTGCATGGCCTTCTTTGGCGTGACCGACGGCGACTGTGGCCAGATGAGCATCATCGAGACTCCCGACGACGCGTCGATCCGCGTGGAGCGTGTCGATGGCCGGCTGCTGATTGTCCCGGAGTGGGATGCGCAGCGCGGTGAGTTTGGCTACGTACGGAGACTGCGGCATGTGTTCTTCTCCCGAGGCGGTCACGTGGCAATGGCGAAGCGATACCGCGCCTATGCCCAACAGACAGGCCAGTTCAAAACCCTCGCCGAGAAGCGGCAATCCAATTCGGACGTGGACCGGCTGATCGGCGCGGTGAATGTGTGGTGCTGGGACCGCAACGCTGTCTCGCTCGTCCGGGAACTCCAAGCGGCCGGAATCGAGCGCATTCTCTGGAGTAATCAGCAGTCGCCCGACAACGTCCGCGCCCTTAACGACCTGGGGGTGTTGACCAGCCGGTATGACATCTACCAGGACGTCATGGCACCGACCAACTTTGCACGCTTGCAGTGGATTCATCCCGATTGGACCACCAACGCCTGGCCCCAGGACATCCTCCGAGACCGCCGCGGCAACTGGGTGAAGGGCTGGGCCGTGGAAGCCAAGGATGGCGGAATGATCCCTTGCGGTGTGATCTGCGATCGCCAGGCGCTGCCTTACGCCCGCGAACGAATCCCCGCCGACCTCGTCACCCATCCTTATCGGTGCCGGTTCATCGACACCACCACGGCAGCTCCCTGGCACGAGTGCTACGACCCGAACCATCCGATGACCCGCACCGAAAGCCGGCGGTGGAAGATGGAATTGCTCCGATACGTCTGCGACGAGAATCATCTCGTCACGGGTTGCGAAACGGGTCACGACGCCGCCGTGCCGTTCGTGCACTACCTCGAGGGCATGCTGAGCCTGGGACCGTATCGCGTGCCCGATGCAGGCCGGCGAATGAGTGAAATCTGGATCGAGGTGCCCGAGGCGGTTGCCAAGTTCCAGCTCGGCCACGATTACCGGCTGCCGCTGTGGGAGTTGGTCTATCACGACTGTGTCGTGGCGCAGTGGTACTGGGGCGACTACAACAACAAACTGCCGGCCCTTTGGGACAAGCGCGATTTGTTCAACGTGCTCTACGGCACGCCGCCGATGTTCATGTTCAACCGCCGCCTCTGGGAAGAGAATCGGACGCGGTTTGTCCAAAGCTACCGCAACACCTGCCCCCACGTCCGGCAAGTGGGGTATCAGGAAATGACCGACCACCGATTCCTGACGCCGGATCGGAACGTCCAACAAACCGTGTTCGCGAATGGCGTGCGGATCACCGTCAACTTTGGCAGCGCCGACCACCGGTTGGCGAACGGCCGGGTCGTCCCCGCCAGGGGCTTCCTAACAGGCGAGTGACGGTCAATTGCGAAGGTCGAACGGGTGAGGGCCGGCGTGAGGGGGCTGTGCCGGGTATCCAGCCGACTCGGCAGTGCAGTTCCTCGGCGCGACCCTCCGCACGAAGAATCCGAGGTGCGCCCCGTTGCGACGTTGCGATTCGGCTGTCGGATTCCATTTGCCATCTGGGAGGGCGGCGGATAAGCTTGCGTTCGTACTGATGAGTTTGAATTCTGGAACGAGCACGACGACTTTTTAGCGTTCACGGGTCATCCGTGAACGCAACGCCTCGCACTGGATAATGGTTCGAGGCGTTTTGTTTTTTATGTCCAACGAAAACCAACCTCCCGCTGACCGAAAGACTCTCGAACAACGGCATGCGATGACCGACCTCGAGCGGCTTCGTCACTCGTGCGCCCACGTCATGGCCAACGCCATCGTCAAGCTCTGGCCGGACGCGCAATTCGCGGCCGGCCCGCCCGTCGAGCAGGGATTCTATTACGATGTCGAGCTCGCCCATCGCATCACGCCGGACGATTTCCCCGCGATCGAGGCGGAGATGAAGGCCATCATCAAGGCGAATCAACCCTTCGAGCGTGTGGTTGTGACGCGCGAGCAGGCCCTGGACGACGCCCGGCGCGGACGGCTGGCCGCCCTGGGCGATCGCCCCGTCCCGAGCAAGTTCAAGATCGGCAACCTCGAAGACATCCCCGAGGGCGAAGCGATCTCGTACTATAAGAACGGCGATTTCATTGATCTTTGTGCAGGGCCGCACGTGAGGCGCACCGGCAACATCGGGGCGTTCAAGCTCAACAGCGTGGCCAGCGCTTATTACAAGGGCGACGAGAACAATCCGCAGCTCCAGCGGGTTTACGGCATTGCGTTCAAGAACAAGAGCCAGCTCGACGAGTGGCTCGAGATGCAGGAGGAGGCCAAGAAACGCGACCATCGGAAGATCGGCGCCGAGATGGGTCTCTACGTGATAGATCCGGATTACACGGGGCCCGGCATGCCGCTCTGGCTGCCGAACGGCACCGTGCTCGTCGAGGAACTCGAAAAGCTCGCCAAAGAGACCGAATTCGCCGCGGGTTATCGACGCGTCCGCACTCCGCACCTCGCCAGGGAGAAGATGTACCGGACGTCCGGGCATTTGCCTTACTACGCCGAGAGCATGTTCCCGCCGATGGAACTGGCGGAACAAGGGGGGGGCCACGGGTCTTCGAGTGGGCCTTCCGACGCCTTGTCGGAACCGGTCTCCGGGGCCGATGATTCGAGACCGAACCAGCCGCACGCCGACCGCTACTACCTGAAGGCAATGAACTGTCCGCATCACCACCGCATTTTTGCGGCGGCGCCGCGCAGCTACCGCGACTTGCCGTTGCGCCTGGCCGAGTACGGCTGCTGCTACCGCTATGAGCAGTCGGGCGAACTCTTCGGCCTGATGCGCGTCCGTTCGCTGAACATGAACGACGCGCACATTTACTGCACCGAGGATCAGTTCGCCCAGGAGTTCAACGCCGTGAACGACATGTACCTGAAGTATTTCAGAATCTTCGGCATCGAGAAATACGTCATGCGCTTCAGCACCCACGGCAAGGAAGGGCTCGGCAAGAAGTACGTCAACGAACCGGCGCTTTGGGTGAAGACCGAGGAGATGGTTCGCCAGGTCCTGATCGACTCGAAGATCAACTACATCGAGGTGCCCAACGAAGCGGCGTTCTATGGACCGAAGATCGACGTCCAGGTCTGGAGCGTCATCGGGCGCGAGTTCACGCTGGCGACCAACCAGGTCGATTTCGCCGTGCCGGCCAAGTTCGGCCTGACCTATCGCGACCGGGACAACACGGACAAAACCCCGCTCTGCATCCATCGCGCGCCGCTCGGGACGCATGAGCGGTTCATCGGATTCCTGATCGAGCATTACGCGGGCAATTTCCCCCTCTGGCTCGCTCCGGAGCAGGCGCGGGTTCTGCCGGTGACCGAGGCGCAAATCGACTACGCCAGGGGGATTGTGGACGAACTGCGCGCGCAGCAGGTTCGCGCGGAGTTCGAGTTCAGCAACGACAAGCTGATGGGCCGCATCCAGCGCGCCGAGGCGGCGCGCGTCCACCACATCCTGGTGGTCGGCGGACGCGAGCGCGAGGCGAACGCCGTCGCGGTGCGCATCCACGGGAAAGGCCAACAGGGCGTCAGGCCGCGCTCGGAGGTGATCGCCGAGATGCTCGAGTCCATCCGCGAGCGGCGATCCTAACACGCATCGCGGTCCTCTTTCGAAGACTGACCGCCCTGTGCGCTCGCGGGGTGGGAAATATGCGGGCTACTGCAATTTCATCGGCAGTTGCTGCAAGGCGCGGTCGAAGCGGGAGAGCATCGAGCCCATGGCCGAGGCGGATGTCTCGGAGGCGGAAGCGATCTCGCCGATCGTGTTCAGGCGGTTGAGCACCGCGCAGTACTGGTTGTTGGCCATCACGCCCAGCAACTCGCCCGTCTTGCTCAGCACGAGGTCGCCGCGCGAGGGATTGAACTTGCTCGAGAAGATCCGGAACGAACTGCGATCCATGCGGACATAGAGCGGGGCCGAAAGGTCGATCTGGAACTTGGACTCCCCGTAATAGCCCTCCGTAGCGCCGACGAGAACCGCTTCGGTGAACTTGAGCGGATCGGCCGCCATTTGATAGATTCGGACGCCGAACTGACGCGCCTCCGCCTCGCTCAGAGGGACGATGAGAATGCGCGGATCGATGGACAGGAACATCACCTTGGCCACGGGGCGCGCCACGGTGCCGCGTTCGAGACTCACTTGAAACGAGTCGAATCCGAATCCCGGCGTCGAGAACGTGAGGGGGGTATCCGACACATGACAGAGGGCCGAGTATTGGTTGGCGTGGGAAACCAGGATTGTCTGGACCGTCTTTTCGTTTTGGACGGGGATGCCGAAAAGGCCCTTGCGCTGGGCGGCGAACCGGAGCGTGACCCGATTGGTGGCCAGCTCGGCGAAGATGGCGTTGGCAGCGAGTTCGCGGTTCTCTCGAATCTCTTGCGTGAGGGCGGTCGATTTCTCCGCCAGAGCATCCACGCCCTGGACCAGCGCGGTGGATTTCTCGGCGAGGGCATCCACGCCCTGGGCGAGTTGGATGGCGTGCTGCTGGAGGGTGCTCTTCTCGGCGCGCACGATCTGGACCTCGTTGCTGAGGTGGCTGACCTGCTGGGTGACCAGGCGTTTCTCGGTCTCGACCACCTGCAACTGCGCTGACAACTGGGCTTTCTCCATGAGGGTGGATTCGCGCTGGCGATCCAGTTCATCGACGCGCTGGCGGGTCTTGGCCAATTCCTCCTCCTTGCGGGCCAGTTGGGTCTGGAGCAGCTTCAACTGCTCCTGGGTCAGCAGGCTCTCGGTGCTGGCCGTCTGCAACTGGTCGCGCAGGAAGACCACATTGGTCTGGGCCAGGATCATCTGCTCGATCAGGTTGGTGCGCTGCTCGGCGAGTCGCACGCCAAGCTGTTCTTTCTCGCGCAGGGACTGCTGCAGAGCCCGCAACTGCTGCTCGCGCGCCGCCACCGTCTGCTCCCGCAGATCGAGGTTCTGGCGCGTCGCCGACAATTCGGACGCAAGGGCGTCGCGCCGTTTCTGCTCCTCGCTGAGCGCGAGTTTGAGGACCTCGACGACGTCCTTCTCCCCTGCGCTGGTGCCCTGGAGGGAGATGGTCGGGTTGGTCTGCGGCCGCTGGACATCGGGCGCATCGAACTTGGCGAGGACCAGGAGGCTGAGAATCCAGAAGTCCGTGATGATGATGAGGATTGAGCGGCTCATACCATTTCCTGCTCCCGTTCGAGCAGCAGCCGCCGCCGCACGGGACGCACATGACAGATTTTCAGGATCGCCACGAAGATGATGCCGAAGAGCGTCGAGGAGTAGGCGGCAGCCAGGCTCGGTTTGATGATGCCCAGGGCGAGGCAGCCCAGGGACAAGACGGACCCAGCCAACCCAATGTAGAGGCCGGCGTCGAACATCATGTCCTCGTTCTCGAGGTACTTGAGTTTCAGCGCCGCGGTGATCGGCTGGCGGCGAATCTCCGCCAGCTTGATGAGGTTCAGCACATACATGATGAGCTGCAGGACAAAGAAGGACACCAAGGCCACGAGACTGATTTGGTCCATATACGGTTTGATTGGAGTTACCATTGCGGCCAGCGCGGCGCTCCGGAACACCGGGATCTGCACGCGAAGCGGATACTCCGCCCCCTGAATGTTCCGGGCGAGAAACGGCTCGCTCAGCACAATCATCGCCAGCACAAATGTCAGCGCAAACAGCCAGAGCCGCCCGGCAGCCAGGCTGGCCAAGGCCGGCACGGGCGGCACCTCGTAAGTTCCCGACGAGTGCCGATAGCCCCAAGCCAACAACCAGCCTGCAAGCAGCAGCAGCAAATACTTCGATCCCAAGGAAACCGTCGGCCAGTCATGCGCCCAACGCGTGAGGGTCGGCGCAATCTGCGCGAGCGGAGACAGGCTCTCGAACCAGGACCGCACCCGCGGATAGTGAATCCGCTGCTCGCGCCGCAGCAATTCCTCGACCCCGCCCTTGCCCCGCCCGAGAGCATATTCGAGGTCGACAAAACCGGGCGGGCCCCAACGCCGCACATAGCGCACGACCTTCGCCGGCTGTCCCGACATCACCACGCCAACGAACAAAGTGGGCGTCTGGCCCGGGGCGTTTTGGCAGAGGCTTGCCAGTTCATGGAGTGTGGCCAGATCGGTTACCTCGCTCAACAGACTCGTCAACTGCACCCAATCGAAGCGCGCCACCAAAGCCAGCGTATCGAGCAGCACTTCCTCGAGAGGGCGAACCGCGCCGCTGTTGATCGATTGATCGACCATCGCGGCCAGCGCGTCCCGGACCTGGCCGGTCAGGTAATCGCCCTGGTAGAGCAGACCGAGCACCCCGACCACCAACTCGGTGGCCTGGCCGCCCGGGACCGAAGCCGGCGGCAGCAGGGTGAGGTTGGTGACGGTCAGGATTTCCAGAATCCCTTGAACCGCGGGACGACGCGACCGGCGCAACGCATCGAGGAGCGTTTCCCGCCGCACGGGATTGACGAGCAACTCGACCACCGTCTGCGGCGGGTTATCCAAATCGCCCTTGTTGCCCAGGATATGGCTCAACACCGCATCCACCCCACCCCACTGGACGCCGTTGAGGTGATCTCTCCCTCCGCCCTGCAACGCCTCCTCAAGCCGTTCATATCCAGGGACGGACTGCCGCCGCGCAAGCGCCAGACAAAGCTCCGCCGGCCCCGTCTTCTCGAGGGACAGGAACTTCAGGCCGGCATCCACCGAAGTCGGCGTGCCGCGTCCGGCCAAGTCGATCACCCGCGCATCGACCGCGCGGACGTGGGAGGGGATCAACAACGCGTCACCCACCAGCAGCAGCACTGCCAGGGCGATCAGCGTCAGCATGACCACGCGTGATTTCATCCAAAACAAACTTCTCGCCACGCATCGGCCAGGTTTCGAGCGATGGTTCTTAGCATTCAGACGCAGCGACCCTCTGTGTATTCGTGAGTTTGGCCTCTTTTCCAAGCACAAACTTACGCTTTGCGCCGGATGCCGCGATCCGCCATGGTCCGATCCCGACGTCCATGCATCGATCGCCATAGGCCCAGCGCAGCCATGAACCCCTCAAACCTCCATCGGATCACAAACGACTTTCAGCTCGTCCGCCTGGTCAGTTCGCGCAAATCGAGCGTCGCCTCGGCCATCGTCCCGCGCGATTCGGGCGGCCCTTTCATGGTGGCCCAAGAGGGTTACGATCCCCAGGACGTCAAAATGACGCCTGACACGTGTGTCCTTGGACGGTCAGGGCACTGGCTTTCCACCGCGCACTTCTTCCGGATGCCGGCGGCGGACCGCCGCCGCGAGTATGTGTTCGGCACCGCAGCGGAGGTCGCAACATTGCTCCGGGAGCTTCCCTCGCAACCAGTGATTCTCCTCCCTGACGATCTGCCCGAGGCAGCGCCCTCTTCTGAAACCGACGACATGACGACGGCCCTCGACGCCGCCCGCCAAAGCGCCTCCGGGCCCGATCCAGGACAGACGACAGCGTGAGGCCAGATTCCGGTCAAGGCTAGAATCCCTCGTGTTCGGTTCTCTCGATGATCTCGTCCTGCAGCTCGGGCGAGAGATCGCAGAAATAGTCGCTGTACCCTGCCACGCGGACGATGAGATCGCGGTGCTCGTCCGGGCGTTCCTGGGCCTCGCGGAGCGTGGCGGCGCGGACGACATTGAACTGGACATGATGTCCGTCCATCTTGAAGTAACTCCGCACCAGATGCCCCCATTTGCGCAGGGCATCCTCGGTGGCCACCAACGACGGCGCGAATTTCATGTTGAGAAGCGTGCCGCCCGCCTTGATATGATCCATCTTGGCGGCGCTTCTGATCACCGCCGTGGGGCCGTTGCGGTCCGCGCCCTGGACCGGCGAGATGCCCTCGCTCAGGGGACGCCCGGCCTTTCGTCCGTCCGGGGAGGCGCCGGTCACGCTGCCGAAGTAGACGTGGCAGGTCGTGGGCAACATCTCGATCCGGTAGCGGCCCCCTTTGGTGTCGGGGCGCCCATCGAGTTCCTCGACGCACGTGTTAAAGACCCGGATCATGATGGCATCCGCGCGGTCGTCGTCGTTTCCGTACCTGGGCATCTTATGCAGCAGATGCTGCCGCAACTCTTCCTGGCCGGCGAAATCGGCATCGAGAATGCCCACAAGCCGGCCCAGGTCGAGCCGGGGACCGTGTGCCGGGGCCGAGGGAGAATCCGCCGCTCGCGGGGGGGAGAAACAGAGTTGGTTGACGGCGCTGAGGCTGTCGGTGAGGCTGCCCAGGCCGACGAACTGGATGTAGGTATTGTTGTAGCGCGCCCCGCCGGCGTTGTAGTCGAGCCCGCGCCGGATGCAGTCATCGGTCAGCACGCTGAGGAACGGGGCTGGCATGCGGGTGGCGTACATGCGCTGAATGATCTGGTTTCCGCGCAGTTTGATCTCGAGGATGTGGCGGAACTGGGCCCGGTACGCCGCGAACAGGTCGTCGAATGTTCGAAAGGAATGCGGGGCGCCGGTTTCGGGGCCAAGCCGCTTCCCGGTCTTGGAATCCACCCCGTTGTGCAGCGCCAGCTCGAAGACCTTCGGCATGTTGAAATATCCGGTCAGGATGTAGGCTTCCTTGCCGAACGCCCCCACCTCGACGCATCCGCTGCACCCGCCCGCCCGCGCATCTTCGAGCGTCTTGCCCTGACGCAGTTGCTCCTGGACCACGGCGTCGGCGTTGAAGAGGCTCGGGAATCCATATCCCTTGCGCAGAACGCGTAGAGCGTGTTCGAGCAAGGCGTCGGGGCTCTTGCGAGAGAGCTGGATGTTGGTGCTCGGCTGAAGCAGGTGCATCTCGTCGACAATATCGAGGAGGATGTGGGACACCTCGTTCGAGCCATCGGAACCATCGGGCAGGAGTCCGCCGATGTTGATATTGGCGAAGTCGGTGTACGTGCCGCTCTCTGCCGCCGTCACGCCCACCTTGGGCGGGGCGGGATGGTTGTTGAACTTGACGAACAGACACTCGAGCAGTTCGCGCGCGCTCGCGCGCGTCAGCGTCCCGTCCGCAAGGCCGCGCTCGAAAAAGGGCTGCAGGTGCTGGTCCAGGTGTCCGGGGTTGAACGAGTCCCAGCCGTTGAGTTCAGTGATCACGGCCAGATGGCAGAACCAGTAATACTGAATGGCCTCCTGGAAATCCCGGGGGGCATGCGCCGGCACGTGCGAACAGACAGCCGCGATCTTCTCCAGCTCGGCCCGCCGCTTCGGATCGCTCTCCTGTCCCGCCAGTTCCCGGGCCCGCTCCGCGTGGCGCCGCGCATAGAGCATCACGGCGTCGCACGCGATGTCGAACGACTTGAGCGCTTCGAGTCGGTCGAGCGCAAGCGGATCGGACAGAAAGTCGAGCCGCTCGATCGCCCGGACGATCTCGCTCTTGAAATCCAGCATGCCCTTGGCGTAGATCTTGCCATCGAGCACCGTGTGCCCGGGCGCGCGCTGCTCCATGAACTCGGTGAACAGCCCGGCGCCGTATGCCTCGTGCCAATCCGCCGGCAGCTCCGCGAAAATTCTGTCGCGCATCGACCGCCCGTGCCAATAGGGAATCACATCCGCCTCGTAGGCCCGCAGACATTCCTCCGGCACGCGGTACCAGGTCTTGGCCCTCGAGTCGAGAATCCGCAGGTCATCGAGACTGTGGCAGGTCAGTTCGGGAAAGGTCGGCACCGCCTTTGGGCCAGGCCCGCGCTCGCCGACAATCAGTTCGTCCTCGCCAATCCAGACGGCCTTTTGCTCGCAGAGGTGATAAAAGGCCTTGGCCCGCATCACGGGCACGGAGTGCCGGCCCTCATGGGCCCGGTAAAACGCGGTGACCAACACGGCCCGCTCGGCAGTCAGACTGGGCGGCGTCTCGAGGCTTTGCCGGCGCAGACGTTCCGTTCTCGATGTCATGCCCCCACCTTAGCGGCCTCTTGGCGTGGGCGAAAGCCAAGAATCGGCCCCCTATCCCCCGACCTTCACCGACAGTCCGACATTGGCAAACACCTCGCGCACGCGCGCCAGCGCAGCGGCCGACGGGGTCGCGACGCCGTCCAAAGCGTGATCGAGGCCCAGACGCGCGAATTTGAGCAACGCGGTGCGGTGAAACGGCAGCAGGTTCACCAGGGGTGGGTGAGGCAGACGCGACACGAATTCAGCCATGCGCGCGAGGTCATCGAGATCGTCGTTGAAGCCGGGGACCAGCGGCACGCGAATCCAGACGCGGCGATGCTCTCCCGCCAACAACCTGAGATTATCGAGAATCAGGCCGTTGGACACGCCTGTCAGACGCCGATGCCGCTCGCTGTCGAAGGCCTTCAGATCGTAGAGCACAAGATCGGTCAGGCGCGCCGCGTCCCGCAAATCCTCCCAGCGTCCGAACCCCGCGGTGTCGAGCGCTGTGTGCAGCCCACGCGCGCGGCAAGCCTCGAGCAGGGCGACGAGAAAACGCGGCTGCGCCAGGGGTTCCCCGCCCGAGATCGTCACGCCCCCACCCGAGTCCTCAAAGAAGACTCGGTCCCGAGCCAGTTGCAGCGCCAGCTCATCAACGGTCACCGTTCGCCCGATCAACTGGCGCGCGCCGGTGGGACAAGCGTCCGCGCACGCGCCGCAGAGGGTGCAGGCGTCGATGCGCGGCGGCAGCGGCCCGGTGCTCGGGACTGCGGCTCCGAACGGACAAGCCTCTCGACATTGTCCGCAGCCCACGCAGCGCGTTTCCAGCACGACGATCTCTCTGCGGGGCGAGATGCTCTCCGGGTTGTGGCACCAGGCGCAGTGGAGGGGACAGCCCTTGAGAAAAACGGTCGTGCGGATGCCCGGGCCGTCCTGGGTCGAGTATCGCTGGATGCTGAATATGGTCCCGCTTTCCACGCGGCCGCAAGTCTACGCCAGCCTGCTCCCCGTTTCACGCACGGAGTGCGACCGTTGCGAATCCCCGAATCTCAACTCTCACCCCGTCGGTTCATGGAGACTCACCGTTGCCTGCCCCCGAGTCCTCTGAAGGGATTGATGACTCTCACCCCGTCGTAGTCCTGACCGTCGTTGAAATCTTCCGATAGCACGCGCCGGGCGCCGAGTTCCTGTGCGGCGGCCAGAATGGCTGCGTCATAGGGGTGAACGCCCAATCGCTCGGCCAACCGGAAAGCCTGGCGGTAAAGGCCGTCCGTGCCGGGGACGCACGGGAACACCAGAATCCTCTCGAGAAAGGCCGAGAGCTTGGCCGGGGCAACCCGTCGCTCCATTTTGCGTGTTGCGACAACCCACGTTTCCATCACCACTTGGTAGGAAGTCCCAAAGTTCTCGGTGGCAATCAAAAACACCGCCTGATCCCGTTTGGCGCGCTCGCCCGGCGCATCGGAGAGGGCGTACAGCAGAACATTGCTGTCGAACAGGACGTCAACCGCGGGCATTGCGCTCCTCCCGTGAAGGCATCCGACCGACCTTGCCCCCGAAATGCCCGATCATGGCCCGAATCTCGCGCCGGGCCTGCTCCCGCCGCTGCTCGGCGTCGGAGAGACTCTGCAGATACGCGCGCACCAGGCCGGACACCGACGACTTCCGTTGGGCCGCCAGAACTCGCGATCGCTCATAGAGATCGTCATCGATGCTGAGGGTGATGTTCTTCATGCCGACACATTAACTGTGCAACTGTGGACCGTCAAAGTGAATTGGCTAAGAACTCGACCTTCGCGCTCAGTTCCGGCGTGAGGAACTTGTCCGGGTCTTGAATCTGCACCTTGATCTGCAGGGTGCCCTTCTGGCGATTGGCTTCCGGTGCGATTTCAACGACGCGGCCGTCGTAGTGGCGTTCGAGGTAGGCTTCCGGCGAAACGCGGCAGCGCTGGCTCATGTGGATTTTGGCGAGATCGGATTCGTTCATGCGCCGGATGAGGTTCGTCGGTGCGGCTTCATCCCGCGGTCTGACCGGGAAACTCGAATACATGTCTCTCGGCGAGGATGAACCCGAACTGTTCCCGCCGCTGGAAGCCCAGCGCCTTGAGCACCGCCAGTTCGCGGAACCGTTCCCGCACCGCCATACTCATGGTGCTCACCGAGATCAGCAGTAGGGTGAACACGACCACAGTGCAGATCGAGCCGACGATGATTTTGATGTTGCCCCACAGTCGGTTCATCGGCCGCGACGAGGCTCGGGTCGATCACAAGCGCCCGCGCGATCGCGATCCGCTGTTCCTGGCTGCCGCAGAAACTCCCTCGCTGCAATGTCCAGCGACACCCGGTCGAGGGCTGTCGCCTGAATCGCGCTCTGCTCATACACCTTCGAGAGCTCGCGGATGCGCACGATCGGTTCGCCCGCCATAAAATCGTGCGACGAATGCGCCAAAAAGGGACGAAACGCAAACTCAGTTCCCACGCGTGCAGCAGTCCGATTCTCATTGCAGTACGCCCCGTCCGTGCACAGGGCGGTGAGACATCACAAGAGGACTGCCATGCGGACTGGAAAAGCAACACCGCGCCCGACCACCGCCGATCTCGACACGCGCCGCGTCCCGATCCACGGGACGGGCAATAGGGAATGCGCACGGTTCTTGCTCCTCCTGTCCTTTCCGCGGAACGCCGTTTCGCGAAGGTCCTCGTCCCCGGCCGCGCGAGGACGAATCATGCCTGGGCGCTCGGGCGCAACCGACTGTTGAAATTGGTGTCTCACGATGCCAAATCCTGGCCGGGAACACAGGGCCGGACGCAGCCTTTCTGAGGCCGAAAAGAAGGGAAGCGGACGGGAGAAGCGCAGCGCGTTTTTTTTGGCGCAATCATGTTTGACCTCGCCGCAACATGATGTATAATCTTGGGCTGGAATTGGCTGCAAGGCGTCGGGCCTACGAAATGCTGCGAAATGCTGCGAAATGCTGCGGTGCATTTTCTTGGAAAAGTCGTTGACACCCCCTCGAGGTTGTGACGTAATCTGCCCGGAAACAGTGGGCGTGAAGATGGCCCGCGTGCGGATCAGCTGGAACATAACTGGTAACAACATCAAGTCGAAAGTATGAACAAAGCACTGATCGGAGCAATAATCATTGCGGCTGGTTTGACGAGCACGTCGCTCGCTCAAACCCCCAAGCAAGGGCTGCTGAAGGTGGCCTTGAATCGGCAGTACGAGTATTCCACCAACTACAACCCGAGCCAGATGGTTTGGAAGACGAAAAAGGATAAGATCACCGAAAAGACCATTATTAGCGCTCTCGGCGCGGTTCTCGGGCACAACTTCACGAGCAAGGCGCAGTTGACTGTGGAGGAGGGGATACTGGGCGGTTTTCAAAACGTTGACAGTGAGGATGGTTTTCCTCCCGGGATCACCTACCCGCAGTTCACGTCTGCGGCGGGCGGGGCTAGGGTCGGTGTGAATCAGGTCGACGCGGGCGATGGTCCGATTCCCGGCAAGTATCAACCGCTGGGCTGGATCTTCGTGCGCGACATTGTCGCGGGCGTTTATGTGTTCGTGGATGTGACGCCGTTTTTCAATGTGAGCGTTCACGAATGCTACGACTGCTTCTACCTGAACAGCTTCGTCACGGACACGACCTTCAAGTTCGGTCAAGTCACCGGTCCGCCTTGCTGCGGTTCGTCTTCAGTTACGTCCGGCAAAGGCACCGACAAATACTATATGTGCTTCGAGTTCGACAACACAGTGGCGAACCCGCGTGTCGCGACCGGCGACACATTCGGCCTCTACTCCGCTGGTGGCGAATGGTTGCGCGACCTCGAGGCGACTATGCTCGATCCGGCAGAAGACGGGATCACCCCGAACCAAGCGCCGATCTATCAGAGGTTTGATCAGTCGGTGCTCCGGTTCCGTGTTTGCGGCATCATGACGTACAAGTGGACGTTGAAGGAGAGCCAGTTCATTGGCGCCGCAACGCTCCCCTCCTACGGCTACGGTTTCGTCAAGAAGGTCTGCTCGATGATCGATGGCAAGATCACTGTGGCGGAGTACGCCGCCAGCACCAAGACCAAGACCCCCGCTCCTTCGGATGCGTTTGAGACCGATCTGGAGGATATGTGGCATTGGCAGTGGCGCTATCTGTTCTACGGTGATGAGGCCGACTACTTCTACGGTGGTGGTGAATAGTAGTCACAGCGAGTCCAAGTCATTTGCAATTTTTTAAAGACTAAAGCAGTTGTCACGCAATCCAAGGGAGGCTGGAGTGAGCCACCTTGGATTGCGCTTTTTTGAGACCGGGTTTCCTCGCAAGTTCAGAGGCGCCTCGTGTGGCGCGATAGTTGCTTACGGAGGCTCATCATTATGCGACCGAAGGTGTTCTTGACCGTTGTTGTTCTGTCGATCGTTGTGCTGACCGCTGCGGTTCTTCTCAAGCGTCCCAGCGCGACTGTCGACTCTGAACCGTCCGTTACGGAGACGACCAGTCCGAACGCCGGATCGGACAGTCCGCCTCCAGCCATGAGCGGCTTCACGGGGTCTGTCCAGGTGAATCCCGCACTCGCCAATGTGGCGGTGCCCGCAGCCGACAAGGCACGCGAGGAGGAAATCGCCAGACAGTTGGATTTGCTCCGCGAACATGCGGCGAGTCTTTCTGAAGATCCAGCGGCGTTGGCGGCATGCCTCGACGCACTCACCCACACCGAGAGCGAAGTCCGTCAGGCAGCGGTCGAGATTGTCATGACGTCGAATGACACCAACGCAATCCCGCGGCTGCGCCAGGCTCTCGACGTCGTCGAGGACCCTCGAGAGAAGGTCGCGATTCTCGATGCGATCGAGTACCTCGAGCTCCCTGATGCGTTCGACACCCAATTGCCGACCAATGTTGTGTATCGTCCTGGAGCCGAGGCTTTGCCCCAGGAGGCGAGCGCGCGGCTTGCGCAGCCTCGCGGAGAGAACCAGAGGACGAATCGCTTTCGCATGCGCAGACCGTACCCGGGTGCTCCCGTCCAGCGTGCTGAACGTCAAGGAGCGACGGCCGACCGCACCACAACACCGTTTGCTCCTCCGGGCGCCGCCAACCCGTCATCTCCACCTCCACAGTAACGCGGTCGGCTCAGAGCACGGGAGGAGTTGGCGCGATTCCCACCGCAGATGACCGGCACTATTTTCTGCCGGCTGCTGATGCCGCCCCCAAAACTGG
This sequence comes from Verrucomicrobia bacterium ADurb.Bin006, assembly GCA_002071485.1. GTDB lineage: Bacteria > Verrucomicrobiota > Verrucomicrobiia > Limisphaerales > J093 > MWFF01. The sequence continues at coordinate 23,582 of MWFF01000069.1, forward strand.
ATTTCTATGCTTCTGGTGCTCCAGGACCCCGGTCCAGAGAGCGGATGCGGGTCCGGGCACGCCGGGCGATTGGGGAATCGGGGGGAGAGGGTCCGGACATGTGTTTGGGGTGATGGTGAATTCTTGTGCATAAATACTGAAGTACGTTTGTCGACAACGACGGAAGAAAGTGAGTTCTGCATGGCTGTGATTGGTTCTACGATGAGAGAATTGGCGACCAGGAAACTCGGAACCCTGGTGTGCGGCATGTTGATGGCTGTGACTGCAGGTCCAGTGTGGAGCGCCGAACCAGGGCCGGCATCTGGGCTCCAGATTCAATTGACATACCTCCCGCTTCCGTCCGTGCGGTTGACCATCACCAATGCTGCTGGGACGCGCCAGGCACTCCTCTACACAGAAGCGGTCGAGACGAGCACCTGGAGCTTGCTGACGAGCATTGATGTCGCAAGCGATCCCGTGTTTATCGATGATGTCGCGACGAATGCCGCGCGATACTACACCGTGAAACGGGCTCCCGTGTTCGCGGCCAGCTCCGACTCGGGCACGAACACGGTCGATGAGTTGATCCTCTTCACGATCACCAACAGCGTTTCTGGCTTCGAGCCCGGCTCGGTGTTCTACGAGCTTGCCGTTAAGCCGGACGGCGCGCAGATCGATCCGGTGACGGGTTTGATCACATGGCAAACGACAGAGAAGGATGGGCCCGGAACCAATCTCTTTAAGACGATCGTTCGGACCGGTGGCGTCTATCCTTTGACGGACACCAACGTCTTTGCAGTTGTGGTGAGAGAAGTGAACAGCCCGCCGGAGTTTCTGACACGGCCGCCCAACCAGACCATCGATGAACTGAAGCGGCTCGTGTACACAAATGCGGCTTGGGACGCGGATATCCCCGCAAACACGCTGACCTACCGGCTTGCCGAGGCTCCGAACGGCGCGCAGATCGACCCGACGAGCGGAGTGATCCAGTGGACGCCATCCGAAGCGCAAGGTCCTGGTCGCTACACGCTTACGACTATCGTCAGCGATCATGGCAATCCGGAGATGACTGAAACCAATTCCTTCGAGGTCATGGTTCAGGAAGTGAATGCGGCGCCCAGGTTCCGCAGCCGACCGACAGACCGCGTGGTCGAGGTGCACGCGACCCCGGTGGTTGAGGTTCTGGACGACGTGGTCGTCAGCAATGCTGCGACTGATTCGGACGACATTCCGCCAAACCAGCTCACTTACCGCCTTGTCAACCCGCCTGCCAACAGCTCGATCGATGCGGCGACCGGCGTCATCACCTGGCACCCGAAGAAGAGCCAGTGGCCGGGCAGCTATGTTTTTACGACGGAAGCGACTGACAATGGAGTTCCGCCGCTCAAGGCGACGAACAGCTTCACCGTGACGATGACAAACAAGAGCATGGTACGGATTCCGGGCGGGACCTTCCGGATGGGTGACATGCTGGACAACACCGCGCGGTCGCTTCCAGTGCATGAGGTTGAGGTGGGCGAGTTTTACATTGAACAACAGGAAGTCTCGGGCGCGCTCTGGAGTGAGGTTTACCAATGGGCCATTGCGAATGGCTACAAGTTCGATACGGCGGCGACGTTCAAAGGCCCCACCTATCCGGCTGCGAATCTCACCTGGTATGGCGCTGTCAGATGGTGCAATGCGCGCTCCGAGATGGAAGGACGGCGACCGGCCTACTATACGGACGAGGCGAGGACGCAAGTGTACAGGGGAAAAGACAAGATCGACATTAAGAACGAGTGGGTTGACTGGTCCTCGGGAGGGTATCGGCTGCCCACGGAGGCGGAATGGGAGAGGGCGGCGCGCATCGATCAAGGCACAAACGGGTGGCGATTCCCGTGGGGGAATACCATCTCGCACGCCGAGGCGAATTATACGGCTTCACCTTTGGAGTTCGTCTACGATGTCAACCGTGATGCCGGCCCGAATCCGGTCGGCGGCAAGAACAACCCGCGTACGAGTCTCGTGAGCTACTTTCGCCAAACACCGTCCCTCTATGCAACGACAGGCCTGGCCCTGTACAATATGGCGGGGAATGTCGAGGAATGGTGCTGGGATTGGTCTGGCACCTATCCCGCCGAACGGCAAGTCGATCCTCGCGGTCCGAACCAAGGCACTTACCGTGTAAGGCGGGGCGGTTCTTGGACCTTGCTCGCCGATTACGCTCGCGTGCATGCCCGCAGCTTGTACCGGCCCACGGCCTACAATTCCGGGGTGGGCTTTCGCTGTGTTGTTTCTCCGGGCCGCTGAGGCCCGCTTGGGCAGGCTCAGATGCGAGTTGGGCGGTGGTCAATGGACACGCCTGGTCCAGTCGGAGCAGCCTCCGTTCGCACGAAAGGCCGTTCCCCTCCGGCTTGGGGAACGGCGCAATACCCGGTCGCGCATCCATGACGTGTCAATTGCCTGGTGAGGTTTGCCGGGGCTCAGGCCCCCGGCCATTGCTCGCCGTTCGACTCCTTCTATTGGTGGCCTTGTTGGGATCGGGATATCTGGCCTGGGTGTCCCTGCGAAGCGGGCCCGTTCCGGGCTGCGGGCCTGCCTCGACATGCGAGCGGGTCTTGCAGAGTCGCTGGGCCTATTGGCTCGATATCCCTGTGAGCATCCCAGCGCTGCTGACCTATGCGGCACTTCTGGGACTGACGTGCCTGCTCAAGCACCGGACGGAAGCCGACCAACAGCGCGGCACGTGGGCCGCCATCGTTGTGCTCTCCACCGCCATCATCGGCGCGGCGCTGTGGTTCACGGGCTTGCAACTTTTCGTGCTTCATGCCCTCTGCAAATTCTGCATGGCGGCACACGCATCGGCCGTCGGCGCCGCCATCCTTTGTCTCCGCTGCCTGCCGGTCATCACCCACCCGGGTGTTTCGCTCTGGCACAGCACTCCAGAGGGTGCCAGTGTCTTCGGAATGCCGCGCCGGGCGCTTGGGTGGCTGGTTCTCGCCGGAGTGGCCGGGGTGGCCGTCCTTGCCACCGGTCAGGTGCTTGTTCCCAAACGCCTGAATGTGGTTCGTGGCGGGGGTGGCCAATCGTCGCAGGGCGAGAACATTGGCGCTCAGGATGCGAGCCAAGTGCCGGGTCCGCCTCCGTCGGTTCTCTCCCCGCGGGCGCATGTGGCCAGCCCACGGCTGCTGTCGCTCTACGGCGGCAGCTTCACATACAAGCTGGATGAGGTCCCTTTGGTGGGATCGGTGGATGCGCCGCGCATGCTCGTCAGCATTTTCGACTACACCTGCCCGCACTGCCGCGAGCTGCATCCGCTGCTGATCGAAGCCCAACGGCGGTTCAGCAATCAGTTGGGTGTCGTGATGCTCTTGCTTCCGCTCTCGACCAACTGCAATCCGACTTTCCCGGGCAACGCGCACAATGTTCCGAATGCCTGCGAATACGCGCGCCTGAGTCTTGCTGTCTGGCGGGCTGATCGGGCGGCCTTCAGGGAATATGACGAATGGCTGTTTGGTCCGCATCGGCCTCCGCCGGTCGAGCAGGCGCGTCGCCGTGCGGCCGAGTTGGTGGGAGCTGAGGCGCTCGAAAGGGCCTTGACGAACGAGTGGATCACACAGCACTTGCACACCAACGCCTATCTGCATGCCAGCAATTGGGTGGCTGCCGGGACCCCGACCGTACCTCAATTGGTGATTGGCCCGGCCATCAGCAGCGGACCGCTTGCATCTCTCCGTGAACTCACCGGTTTGTTGACGACTTACCTCGGCCTCACGAATCAGCCCTGATTTTGCTTGTACCTGAGCGCGCCGGCGAAAATCCTTCGCCCATGCGTTTACCTCTCTTGATGCGTTTGGCGATCGGGCGCTTCCTGCCCGTTTGGTCTTGCTTCATCATCGCAGCCGGCCTGATGGCTGAGGAAGCCCGACTCCTGCGTTTTCCGGCCATCCACGGCGACACGGTTGTCTTCGGCTATGCCGGAGACCTTTACAGTGTGCCCGTCCAGGGCGGCGTGGCGCGGCGCCTGACCAGCGATCCCCAGGGCTACGAGATGTTCCCGCGCTTTTCCCCGGATGGAAAGTGGATCGCCTTCACGGGTCATTACGACGGCAACACCGAGGTCTATGTGATGCCGTCCGAAGGCGGAGTGCCCAGGCGCCTGACTCACACCGCGACCATCGATCGCGATGAGGTTGCTGACCGGATGGGGCCCAACAACATCGTCATGACCTGGCGCGACAACGCGACCGTCGTCTATCGGTCGCGGCGAACCCAGTGGAACGCGTGGAAAGGGGACCTGACGCTCGCCCGGATCGACGGCGGCGTGCCGGAGGTGCTGCCGCTGCCCCGGGGCGCGTGGTGCTCGTTTTCGCCGGATGGCAAGCGGCTCGCCTACAACCGTGTGTTTCGCGAATTCCGCACCTGGAAGCGCTATCGCGGCGGCCAGGCGGACGAAATCTGGATTTACGATTTCGAGACGAAGTCCACCGAAAGACTGACCGAGGATCCCGCCCAGGATATCTTCCCGATGTGGCGCGGCGACCGCATCTACTTCGTGTCCGAGCGCGACGCCAACCGCCAGGCGAACCTCTACGTCATGGACTTGTCGACCAGGCAGGTGCGCGCGCTGACCCAGTTCACCGAGTTCGCCGTCAAGTTTCCGTCACTGGGCGATCAGGCCATTGTGTTCGAGAACGGCGGCTTCATTTACAGGCTTGATCTGGCCAGCGAACAGGTCGCCAAGGTGCCGATTGAAATCCAGGAGGATTTCGCCATCGGCCGCGCGGGATGGCGCGATGTCGGCCGCGCCATCACAGGCTATGACGTCGCGCCCGACGGCGCGCGCCTCGTTGTGGGCGCGCGCGGGGACATCTTCACCGTGCCGGCCAAGCATGGGCCCACGCGCAATCTCACCGCCACACCCGGCGTCCATGAACGCAGCGCCGCATGGTCCCCCGACGGCAAGTGGATCGCCTATATCGCCGACGCCACCGGCGAGGATGAAATCTACATCCGCTCCCAGGACGGCGCCGAGGCGCCCACGCAACTGACGTCCGGCAGCGACACGTACAAGTACCAACTCGCCTGGTCGCCCGACTCGAAGCGCCTGCTCTGGTCCGACAAGAAGAACCGGCTCCAGTTCATCGACGTGTCTTCGAAACAAACGACCGTGGTCGACCAGTCGCTCGCCTGGGAAATCCACGATTTCACCTGGTCGCCCGACAGCCAGTGGATCGCGTTCACACGGCCCGAGGAACGACGTTTCCCCAATATTTACCTCTACTCGATCGAATCCCGGCAGAAGACCCAAGTCACTGACGGCTGGTTCGACGTGGGCGGACCGGAGTTCAGTTCGGATGGCAAGCTGCTGTTCTTTGTATCCGATCGGACGTTCAATCCCACCTATAGCCAGGTCGAGTGGAACCACATTTACAGCGACATGGCCCGCATCTACTTCGTCACGCTCGCCCAGGACACGAAGTCTCCCTTCGCACCCAAGAGCGACGAGGTCAAAATCAAGAAGGACGAGGCCAAGCCCGAGACGGACAAAAAGGAAGACCCGGCTAAAGACGCCCCGAAACCGGAGGGCGAGAAGAAGAACGGAGACACGGCGGCCCCGGCGAAGAGCGACGAATCCGCTGCGGAGAAGAAACCGGTCGAGAAGAAGGACGACAAGAAAGTGGTGGTCAAGGTCGATGCAGACGGCCTGGCTCAGCGCATTGCCGTGTTGCCAATCCCCGCAGCGAATTACGGGCAGCTCACGTCGGTCGGCGACAAGCTCTATTACATCCGCAAGGGCAAACTGTTCCTCTTCGAACTCGAGAAGCAGAAGGAGACCGAGCTGGGCGACTTCGGCAGCTACCGGGTTTCAGCCGACCGCAAGAAGATGGCGGTGGCCGCGCGCGGCACCTATGCGATCGTCGACCTGCCCTCGGGGAGGATCGAGACGAGGGAGAAGACGGTGGATTTGGGCGACGTCAAGGTCCGACTCGATCGCCGAGCGGAATGGAATCAGATTTACGCGGAGTGCTGGCGCCAAATGCGCGATTTCGTCTATGACCCGAATCTGCACGGGGTGGACTGGCTGGCGATCCGGCAGCGCTACGAACCGCTCCTCGAGCATGTCCAGCACCGCGCCGACCTGACCTACGTGATCGGCGAAATGATTGGCGAACTCAACCTGGGCCACTGCTATGTCGGCGGGGGCGATTACCCGAAACCCGAACGCATTGCGCAGGGTCTTCTGGGCGCCTCGATCGTCCGCCATCAGCCCTCCGGTTTCTATCAGATCACCAACATCCTCCCCGGCCAGAATTGGGAGGACAAGCTTCGGTCGCCGCTGACCGACATCGGCGTCAACGTCAAGAACGGCGACTATGTCGTGGCCATCGACGGCAAGCCGACCGACCAGATGACGGATTTCTACGCGGCCCTTGTGGGCAAGGCAGGCAAGCAGGTCACCCTGCGCGTCAACGCCGAGCCCAAATCCGAGGGCGCCCGGGATGAGGTGGTGATCCCGATCGCCGACGAGCGCCCGCTCTACTACTTGAAATGGGTGCTCGGCAACATCGAACACGTCTCGAAGGCCACGGACGGCAAAGTGGGTTACGTGCACGTGCCCGACATGGGGGTGCCGGGACTCAACGAGTTCGTGAAGTTCTACTATCCGCAGCTCCACAAGGAGGCCCTGATCGTCGATTGCCGCGGCAACGGCGGCGGCAACGTGTCGCCCATGATTATCGAGCGGCTCCGGCGCGAGCCGGCGATGTGGACCATCGCCCGCAACGGCGCGGTCAATATCGACCCCTCGGGCCAGGTGCTCGGCCCCAAGGTGCTGCTCATCGACCAGTTCTCGGCATCGGACGGCGACATCGTCGCCTACCGTTTCCGCAAGCACAAACTGGGGCCGATCATCGGCCAGCGGAGCTGGGGCGGGGTCGTCGGCATCCGCGGCTCGCTGCCTCTGCTCGATGGCGGCTCGCTCAACCGCCCCGAGTTCTCGCGGTTCGATCTCGAAGCGAAGGAGTGGATCATGGAAGGTCACGGCGTCGATCCCGACATCGTGGTGGACAACGACCCGGCGCGTGAGTTCGGCGGGATCGACGACCAGCTCAACCGGGCCATCGACGAAATCAAGCTGCTCATGACGCAGCATCCGGTCAAAATCCCCACCCCGCCCCCGTATCCGGACAAGTCGAAGTGATCCGGACAGCCCGCATCGTTCAAACAAATCATGAGCATTCGAGTCTCCTCCGCGAACCGGTTTCCGCCGCCGATCAAGTTCATCATCGGCAACGAGGCCTGCGAGCGGTTCAGCTACTATGGCATCCGCAGCATCCTGGCCCTCTACATCAGCACGGTGCTCTTCCAGCACCTGCCGGAGGGCCAGGCCCGCGATAACGCGGCCGGGATCATCCATCTCTTCATCTTCGCCAACTACTTCACCCCGCTGTTGGGCGGGATCATCAGCGACAAGTTCTGGGGCCGCTACAACACGATCCTGTACGTCTCGCTGGTCTACTGCCTGGGCAACCTCACCCTGGCCCTCACGGCCGGCAGCATCTGGGGCCTGTACGTCGGCCTGTTCCTGATCGCCCTCGGCTCGGGCGGCATCAAGCCGTGCGTCTCGGCCTTTTGTGGCGACCAGTTCAAGCCCGATCAGGCCGGCCTGCTCCAGAAGGCCTACGGGCTCTTCTATTGGTCGATCAACTTCGGCTCATTCTTCTCCTTCCTGGTCATTCCGTGGATCAAAGACTCGTTCGAGAAGAACCCCGATGGCAGCGTGCCGCTCGAGGCCTATCGCTGGGCGTTCGGCGTGCCGGGAATCCTCATGCTCATGGCCACTCTCATCTTCTGGCTGGGGCGCAAGTATTATGTGCGCATCCCGCCATCGAGTGAGACGAAATCGGCGGGGTTCTTCCAGGTGTTCTGGCACGCGCTGGCCAGCCTGGGCTCGCGCCAGGCCGGCCAGACGTTCTGGGACGCGGCCCGCGCGAAGTTCTCGGCCCGCGAAGTCGACGCGGCCAAATCGGTCGGCCCGATCCTGATGGTGTTCGCGCCTGTCACGATCTTCTGGGCGTTGTTTGACCAGACAACCTCGACCTGGGTGATGCAAGGCGATCGGATGATCCCATTTCCGGTGCTGGGCTCGTTCCAGATCGGGGCGGAGCAAATGCAATCGATGAACCCAGCCTTTGTCATGCTGCTGGTGCCGCTGACGCTCTTCCTTTATCCGCGCATCGAGAAGTGGTTCGGCATTCGCGTTTCGCCGCTGCGCCGCATGGGCATGGGCATGTTCCTGGCCGGATTCTCCTACCTCGTCGTCGGCTTCATCCAGACTCAGATCGACGCCGGGGGGCGGTTGAGCGTGCTCTGGCAGGCGCTCCCCTATCTGATCCTGACGACGGCCGAGGTGCTGATTTCGACCACCGGCCTCGAATTCGCGTTCACACAGGCGGCGGCTGAAATGAAAAGCACCATCATGAGCTTCTGGCTCCTGACGGTGGCGGTCGGCAACCTGTATGTCCCTCTGATCACCAAATTGCGCGGCGCGGTCATCGCCGGCACCGCGGCGGCCGGGGAAGGCGCGGCTGTCAACGCCGCGACCTTCTACCTGTACGCCGGCCTGACGCTCGCGGTGGCCCTGCTGTTCGTCTTCATCGCCACCCGCTACAAGGAACGTTCCCTCGAACTCACCAGCGCCTCGAAGTAATCACGCCGGACATCCGACAGCAGTCGACGCGACCGAAACTGTTCGACGCTCGCTCTACCACTCCGCCAACGGTCCGGGCGGAACGTCCGGCGCGCTCGCCCCGCCGGGCCGGGCCACAATGACGATCGTCATGTCGCCGCTCGGCGGCGCCACGATCGTCGTCGCGACCATCGTGGTTCCGGAATTGGGCGAATCCCACTCGTTGCGCGGCGTCTCGATGTCGACAGTCTTCCAGGCAGCGCCGGCTGGCTTGAGAATCCGCAGTTCGAGTGATTTGCCGCGCCCTCCAGCAGGATGGTGCGGTCGCCCGTGACCGTCGGCTCCACGGGGATGTAGATGCCCAGCGTGGGCCCCGTCAGGTCCACCGTCACCGTCGTTTTCTGCTCCGTCTCCCTGCCCGCGAGGTCCACCGCCGTCACCGTCACCTCGTGCGTGCCCTCGTCCAGCTCGACGGTCTCCTTCACCTTGATCTCCGTCTGGCTGCCGCGCTGGAAGGCCTTCTGCTCGTTCACGCGGACCTCGGCCACGCCGGTGTCGTCGGCGACGGCCACCTCGACGGGCAGCTCGCGCTCGGCGACAATGCGGGCGGGCTGCATGTCCTCCGCGAGGGCGGGGGCCGTGTCGTCCTTCAGCGCCCCCGTGCGGATCTTTTCGCGCTTCACCTCGTCGAGGAGCGCGTGGGCGCGCTCCGTGTCCACCATCGCCAGCGCCTCCTGGAGCTGGCGCTCCGCCTCGTCCAGCCGCCCCAGGCGCAGGTAGCAGACGCCCAGCTCGCGGGCGGGGAAGTACTCCACGAAATGCAGGCCGTAGGTGCGGGCGCGCCAGGTGTCGCGCGAGCGCCCCTTCAGCGCCTGCTCGAAGTCCGCCGCCGCCTCCTCGTGGAAGCCCCCCGCCAGATAGGAGGTCCCCCGCTCGTAATAGCTCCACCAGCGCCCGCGGAACACGCCGTCGGTGACGCCGTACTGCTGGCCGTCCTTCTCCCGCACGGCGGAGGGGTCCGAAACGCACCCGCCCGCGACCAGCAGCACCGCAAACGCGAAAAGCACCCGTCTCTTGTTCATCCCCGTCGGTTCCTCCGTAAGGGCGTGCGTTCTTCTGTGGGGCGCGGCCCTCAGGCGCCGCCGGGCGGGGACTCCCCGTCCGTGTCCATGATGCGCCGCAGCCGCTTCCGTTCGATCGAATCCACCGGGGCGAAGGCGATCGCCACGCCCCGTATGTCCATGCGGGCCACCCGGCCGTCCAGGCAGACCCCGTCGGCGGCGCCGCCCTTGTCCGGACAGATCAGCACGCGCACCCGGCTTTCCAGCGGCAGCGACCGCTCCGTGGCCATCAGGATGCCGCGCTCGCTCAGGTCCACCACCGCCCCCTCCACCAGCACCCCGCTGTGGAGGCGCACCTCCACCCGCGCGGTGACGCGCACCCGGTCCGAGTCCCGCTGTTCCGTTCTTGCCCTGACCACGCGCCCGTTCCTCTCCTGCGCCCGCGCGGACGCGGACAGCCGCACTGCCTCCCCGTGGCCAATCCCCTTCCTCTAAGAGCATAACATAAATCCCGTCCATTTGTAAGGGGTAATGCGAAAAATGAGCAGGACCGGGGGCGGGTGTGACCTGCGGTCCGCGCCCCCTGGGATCGCCAGGGTTGCCTCTGACCGGGCTCCGGGCAAGGGGGACTGAATGGACGTTATGGACGTTATGGACGTTATGGACGGGATGGATACAGAAACCGGGAAGTGCCGCGCCGGTTCCCCACCCTGTCCACTCAGTCCACTTTGTCCACCTCGTCCATGCATGCCCCCACCCAGACACCCAAACCGCCGCTCCTCCGGCGATCCGGGCTATAATGCCCCGGAATGAGATCTGAACCCCCGCCGGGGTGTTTTCGAAACGGACCTTCGGAAGGATGACGGATGGCGGACAGTGATTTCCGGGAGATGCTGAGCGCGGCGCGGCTGTATGAGGCCGCCCAGCGCTTCTACAGCGCCGTGCCCCGCCGCTTTTTCGCGTCGGGCCGCGCCTTTCCCGCGTGGCATTACATCTTCGAGATGACCCGGCGGTGCAACCTGCGCTGCCGCATGTGCCAGTACCTGGACTTCCTGGAGAACACCCCCGCCGGGGCGCAGAAGGACGGCGAACTGACCACGGAGGAATGGCTCCGGGTCATCAGCCAGTGCCACCGCTTCTGCCTGGTCACCTTCACGGGGGGGGAACCCCTCCTCCGCAAGGACATCGGGGAGCTGCTGGAAAGCGCCTCGCGCCGGTGCCGGACCCATGTCATCACCAACGCGACCCTGCTCACGGAGGAGCGCGCCGCGCAGTTGGCCTCCCTCGCCCCCCGGCGGATGGGCGGCCTCGGCCTCAACTTCGTCGGCACCTCCATCGAGGCCCCCGGCGACCTCCACGACGAGATCCGGTCCATGAAGGGCGCCTTCGGGCGCACCATGGCGGGCATGGCGGCCCTGCGCGCCGCGCGGACCGCCGTCCGCAAGGCCTGCCCGCGCA
>MWFF01000070.1 GCA_002071485.1 Verrucomicrobia bacterium ADurb.Bin006
GCGGCAGTCGGGCTTGGAACAGTAGCGCTGGCGCGCTCCACTGCGGTAGTCAGGAATGAAATATTCGTTGCAGTGCAGACACTTGGAGCGCTGCTTACGGGTCTTCATCGGGTTCCTCAAACCAAAGGAACCAGACTCCGAGAGACCGACCCGACAACGGAAGAAAATCCCGGCTGAAGAAAATCCAGCGCGGCGAAGAAGGAAGAAGAAATCTCAGTGAATTGGGGTAAGAAAACGGATCGAAGAAGATCCCATTTCAAACCGCCCGTTTTGGGCCAGTTTCATCTCGCCGGTGGCACAGCCCGTCTCGCCTCCGTTCACCGCCAGTGATGACACCACGGTACAGGTCCGAGAGGTCTATTCCGGCGACCTCGTCTGCGAACCGATCGCCCACGAGACCTTCGCGATGACCGTTGACTTCAGCCCGGATGGCCAACGCCTCCTCACCGCCTCGTTTAAGAACGCCGCTCACCAGTGGGACTTGCGCCCCGGCGGCGCCTTTCCGGCCACCCTCCGCGACCGCGAACCGGTCCGCGTTGTCGCCTTTATCCCTCCGCCGAACTGTTTGCCTACGACGTCAGCGACCCTCACGAACAACACAGGCACGGTCCAGCACACCGTGACCCCAGTGCCTCGACAACCACAGCTATTCTTCCGGGCCAGGCAGGTGCGCTAAACAGCAAGGGGAACAAACTGCGCCGGGCGAACCGCGCGTTCGGCGCACAGCCTGCACCTCAGCGTCCGCATCCTGGAATCGCGTCCGCACATGGCTCAGGCGATCGTCTCCTTCACCCACTCCGGGAACTCGCGCCAGGGCAGGGCGGTGACGCCGTGGGGCAGGGGCGTCCGGCGCGCCACGGCGCAGACCAGCATCGGCGCGCCACCTTCCTTGCCGAGCAATTCTCTCAGGCGGAGCAACCCCTGGGCATGGCCCGGCAGCGGCGTGGCGGTCTGCTTGATCTCGACTGGGATAAACTCCCCGCCGACACCGATGAGCAAGTCCACTTCGAGGCCGTCGTGCGAGCGCCAGAAGTACAGGTCCGGTCGGTGTCCGGCGGCGGCAAAGGCCTTCACGGCTTCCATCACCGCCCAGCCTTCGAAGAACGCTCCGCCCATCGCTCCCCGCCAGAGGGCCTCGGAACTGGGTTGTCGGGTGAGATGGGCCGCCAGTGCGGAATCGAGGAAATAGGCCTTGGGGGCTTTGACGGGGCGCTTGCCCAGGTTGCGATGAAACGGCGGCAGCAGCCAGACGAGATAGGAAGCTTCGAGCACCGAAAGCCAGGCTTTGCAGGTGGGTTGCGTTACGCCGCAATGCCGGCTCAGGTCCGACAAGTTCAATTCCTGTCCGTGCCGGGCGGCGCAGAGACTCAGGAACAGCTCGAAGGTGCGCAGGTCCTTCACGGCCTGCAACGGGCGCACATCGCGTTCGACGTACGTCTGAAGATAGCCATTGAGCCAGACCTCGCGCGCCGCGGGTTCGAGCACCACTGAGGGGTACCCGCTTCGCCAGAGCAACTCCGGAAGTTCGACCGCGGCGTGCGGCAGGATTTCAGCCTCATCCGAGAAGTTTGTGTGGGCTGGCGGAAGTTGTTGGTCCGGAATGCGCAGGAACCAGTCCGAAATCTGGCGCTCCGGTCCCTCCTGCCATGCACGTGGCCGTCCTGGCAGCACCCGGGGCCCGCCCGTGTGGCCCATGGCTGACCATCCACTCAAGTATCCTCGTAACGAAGGTGTTGTGCATGAGAAGCCGGCTCCAGGGCTTGGGGAAACCCGTGAAGAAACGCTACCCCAGACGCTCAAGGAGGTGGAGGTGGGGCGGGGTCTGGGGCAGCGCCCCAGTTGGCTCGCACGGAAGCCGTTGATCCGACGCCACACACAACCCTGTCGTGATGACCCGGATTTCACCGGCGGCGAAAGGCAGGAGGTCTAGGAGGGCGACGCGACCGGCCAGCGAGTCGCTCATGTTGTGCATCAGTCCGAACTTCTGGGAGCCGCTCAGAAGGAAGCGCCCGTGGAGTTGGCGCCGGGCATCGATGCGCAGCTTCAAGTAGCTGAAGAGGGCCGGCACGTACTGCACTTCGTCGAGCACCACCGGGCGCTCGCCGAACTGGTCGAGAAAGCCGTTCGGATCGGCGGTGGCGAACTGACGCTGCAGCGGGTCGTCGAAAGAGACATACGCAGCGTCCGCCGCCTCGTGTTGGAGGAAGGTTGTTTTACCCGATTGGCGAGGGCCGGTAACGAGCACGGCGGGGAACAGGCGACGGGCGTGTTGGAAGACTTCGGCCAGTTGACGATCCCAGTACATGCTGCCATTTTCAAGACACAGACTTGAAAATGTCAAGGCAGTTCTCGCTGCGGTTCGATCGAAACGCCAACCAACGCCAGACAAAAGCCAAAACTCGATCCTCATCTTCTTCTCGCCCCGCCCCCGGCCACGGACGCAGCTCTCTCCCGTCGGTCAAGGCGGGAGAGGCACCGGCGGAGGGCCTGAAGTCCATGCTGCGAGGTCATGAACCGACGAGAAGCCGCCTTCTGTCTTCCCGAACTCAACCAATCAAGTCACCCATGAACACGCACTGCGCCTGCCCAGACGTTGCTTGAGGGCAACGGAGTCAACCAGGTCAGCGAACAGGAGCGTGACTTGGCGGGTGGCGTGCTTCTGACCGAAGGCCAGGAGTTCGTTTGCCGGAGTCGATGTGGCACTCACCTGCATGGCGAGATGCTGAACGGCCGGGCAGCCTGATTGAGGATGGCCACACCGTGCGCGCCACAGTGCAGCCGTGCCAAGGCCAATCGCGGCGCGGGAAGCCCGGATACACCGCATGCTTTTTAACGACGCACAAGGAAGACCCCTTCCTCGCCGCAGGACGAGACCCACCAGGCCGAGACAGGCAAGCCATGGGCGGCGAACAAACGTTCCACCAACTCGGGGGTGTGCCGATACGAAAAGAATAGACGCAGCCCATCGGCCGGTTGAAAGGTGAATGTGTGCGAGTCGATGCGGATATCGGTGCGCCGCACGAATTGGAACAAGGCGGCGATGCGCAGCAGCCGCGATCCGGGAGGATGCTCTTCGATTCGAAAGGTCGTCGTTCCGTCGTGTGAGTCGACACCCAGGTCCGACAGGAACACCAGAAGCCACTCTCGCGTCAGCCCGTTGTCGTAGAGCGGCAGTACCCGGGCCACCCCCTCTTGATAGTTGGAGCCTGGCGCGAGATTGGCGCTGCAGAGCAGGAGATCGCCAGGCCGAACCAAGGCCGCCAGTCTGGGAAGAATCTTCTCGGGCTCGAAATTGGGCAGCATGCCGAAGAAGGTGATAAGACGCGTGGCGCGGGAGATGGGCTGTGCATCCAGGATGGACGGCAGATCATCCGCCTTTGCCAGATCGCACACGAGGGGAAAGCAGCGTTCAGGGGGGATGATGGAGCGGGCGGCCTGCCAGGATGTCAGGACGAGAGCGGTGCTGACGTCGATCGGGGTGTAAGACGGTGCGCTTCCTTGGAGGCGGCTGAGCAGGGCGCAGTCCTTCGCGCCGCCGCCACAACCCAGGCCAATCACGTGCACCGTGCCGGGGCTGACGATTCTCGAAGTCTGCTCGATCGCACGGTGGTAGGCGGCGGCGACTTCGGGGCGTGTGCGTGCCGGCGAGTAGGCGTCGTGCAGCGCCAACCATTTCTGGGCCTGCTTGATGCTGTCGTAATGGAACTTGTGGTTGATGGCGCCTTGACGCAGGGAGTCCAGGAGGTCGCCGCGCACCGCATCCGGAAACTGGCTGGAATGGATCGTGACTTGAACGGTTGCGGTCATAGAGTGGTTCGAGATACAGGCTAGAAAAGGCCGCACGCACGCATTTCATCCTCGAAGTTGGGCCTCAGGTCCGCCAGCGGCTGATTGATCTCGCGGTAGTATGTGTAATCGAGCATCCCGGTTGGCAGCCCTGCAAAGATCGGATGCGCCTTGGCCCATTCATCCTGTGGCGGGAATAGAGTTTGCGCCCCGTGGGGCCTGCCTGCCGCGCCTGCCTGCGCCGTGCCCGATACGGCAGACAGGCTGCTGCGCTTTGCGGCACAGGCAGGGCGCGCGGCCTACAGCGGGAGTCTCCATCTGCTGTAGGCCCGATGCCATCACCGGGCGACAGAAGACCGCCAACAACCAAATGCACCGAAGAGGATCGATTGCCCGACGGGGGAGTTGGACTTTGCCGTCTGACGCAATACACTCGAATCCATGAAACGTTCGAGGCGCTCGGCATCGGTGGTTTTGGGACTGCTGCAGACCGCGTGTTCGGCGAAGCCGGACGAGAACCTGCAGCGCACGGTCGAGGCGGCGACGCGGGCGGCGCGCGACGGCGCGCAGATTCTTTGCACGCAAGAGCTGTTCCGCTCGCGCTATTTCTGTCAGAGCGAGGACTACGCCCACTTCGCCCTGGCCGAGCCGATCCCCGGTCCCTCGACGAAGGCTTTCCAGAAAGTTGCGCGGCGCCATCGCGTGGTGGTGGTCGCCTCGCTGTTCGAGAAGCGCGCCCCGGGCTTGCATCACAACACCGCGATTGTGATCGACGCGGACGGCACTCTGCTGGGTCGCTACCGGAAGATGCACATCCCGGACGACCCGCTTTATTACGAGAAGTTCTATTTCACGCCCGGCGACCTGGGTTTCCAGGCATGGTCCACGCGCTATGGCCGCATCGGCGTCCTCATCTGTTGGGATCAGTGGTATCCCGAAGCCGCCCGGCTCACGGCGCTGCAAGGGGCGGAGTTGTTGTTCTACCCGACGGCCATCGGCTGGCATCCGGCCGAGAAGGCCGCGCTTGGCGCCGTGCAACACGGGGCCTGGGAGACCATCCAACGCGCCCACGCGGTGGCCAACGGCTGCCCGGTGGCTGCGGTCAATCGCATCGGCTTCGAAAAGGCCGATAGCGGTGATGGAATCGAGTTCTGGGGGCAGAGCTTCGTGGCGGGGACTTCGGGCGAACTCCTGGCCAAGGCGAGCGCGGACAAGGAGGAGAACCTCCTGGTGAGCGTCGACCTTGCGGCGTCGGAGGTGACCCGCACGCATTGGCCATTTCTGCGCGACCGGCGCATCGACGCTTACGGCGGGCTGATGCGACGGTGGGGGCAGTGATCTGCGGGTTGAGAGTGGTTGATGGTCCTGGTGCGGATTGGACTGTTGGATGTCAGTTCTCCATGGACCGCCACTCTCGGAGGGCCGATCCAGCGGTGGCAGGGGAGGCCCAGACCGATGACGGTGATTGTATCGAGCCAGGGTCTCGCGGAAGTCACCGATGCGGATCGTCCGCGGGAATCTCGACAACACGTCCGGTACGGGCGGACTCATAACAGGCGGCGATCATCTGTTGGCTGCGCAGGCCAAGGGCGCCGCTGTTGGCCGGGTCGCGCCCTTCGATAACGGCCTGGCTGAACTCCTCGATTTCGGCGCGGTAGGTGTTGACGGGTGCTGGACAGATTGGCGTGGCCTGGTTGCTCACGCGGGTCTGCTGTGCGTCGTAGGCCGCCGCGCCTGGCTGCAAGCAGGCCACCATTTCCCCGTGGTCGCCCTGCCCGATGGTGCCGGCGGCGAGAATGCTCCCGCACGAGCCATACACCTCGAGGCGGTTCTGGCTGGCCTCGTCCGGCATGCAGAAGAAAGTGTCCACAACGCCCAGCGCCCCGCACGCGAACTGGAGCGAGGCGACGGCGCCGTCTTCGGACTCGTACCCATGAACGACGCGGCTGGTGAGGCAGCTTACGGCGCGGACGGGTCCGAGCAGCATCTCGAGCAGGTCGATGCAGTGTCCGCCCATGTCCATGAGCGACCCTCCCCCGCCCAGGGCTGGATCCTGGCGCCACGCGCCGGGGATGGGCGGATACCAGCACGAGAGCTGGGCGCGGGCGAAGACTGGCTGGCCGATTCGGCCTGTGCAAATGAGTTCGAGGGCCGCCTGGTGCTGGGCGAGAAAACGCATCATGAAAGCCGTGCCGAGCCGAACCTGTGCCTGGCGGCACGACGCGACCATGGTCTCGGCTTCGGCGACGGTCAGGCCGAGCGGTTTCTCGCAGAGGACGTGCTTGCCGGCCCGGGCGCAGGCGAGCGCCTGTTCGAGGTGAAGGCGTGGCGGCGATGCGATGTAGACGGCATCGAGGTCCTGACGCAGGAGATCGTCCACGCTGGCGGCGGCTTGCGCGCCGAACTGGGTCGCCACCTCGGCATTGGTTTGGGCCTGGCGACTGTACACGGCCACGAGTTGCGCGTTGCGCGCGGTCGCAAGGCCTTCGGGGATCGTGCGTCGCCGGGCGATGCCCGTCGAGCCGATGACGCCCCAGCGGATTGTGCGGGTCATTGGATTGCCCTCGATTGGATGGAGTCACTTCGCATAGGCGCGGAGGACCTTTTTGATGGCGGCGCCGATCTGCTCGCAGTGGTGCGGCTCGTAGGTCGGGAACGCGAAGCAGGTGAAGGTATGGCTCTGATGCCAGACGGCATTGGGCACCTCGACCTGTGTGTAGTCCGCACTGGCCGGATTGGTGTACTCCCTGGATTTGAAAGGGAAGCCCGAGCGGCCGAAGGCATTGCCGTCCTGAAAGGCGCGTTCGGTGTGGCATTGCGGCCAGAAAACCTTCCAACAGGGCGCTCCTTCGGCGCCGACCGCTTTGACGAACTCCGCGATATCGCATCGCATGGCCTCGATATCGAGCGAGAAGGCCATGACATACCAGCCGTTCTGCCGTTCGGGGGTGTCGATGGGGCGATGCTTGATGAGCGGTTCGTCGGCGAGGGCGTCGATGATGATCCGGGCGTTGCGGCGGCGGCGAGGCATGTTCCAGGTGTCCATGCGATCGAGTTCGGCCAGGCCGATGGCGGACTGCATCTCGGTCATGCGGTAATTCCAGCCGACCATGTTGTGGATATAGGAGAGCCTCTGTTCCATTTCGAGAAGGTTGAGCCGGTCTTTGACGTCGTAGCCATGGTCGCGAAAACTGCGGGCGGCCCAGGCGAGGTCTTCGTTGTCTGTGGTGACCATGCCGCCCTCGCCGCCTGTGGTGAAGGTCTTGTTCTGGCAGAAACTGCAGCCGGCGATGTCGCCGAGCGTGCCGGTCTTCTTTCCCTTGTAGACGCCGCCGAACGCCTCGGCGTTGTCTTCGATGACGAAGAGCCGATGTTCCTTGGCGAAGGCGTGGATCCGGTCCATGTCGCACACGTTGCCGTAGAGATGCACCGGCATCACCGCCTTCGTCCGTTCGTTGACCAGCCGCCGGGCCGATTCCACGCTCAGACAATGGTCATCGATGTTCACATCGGCGAACCGCGGAATGGCGCCGGCCTGGACGATCGAGAAACTCGATGCAATGAAGGTGTAGCTGGGCACAATCACCTCGTCGCCCGGCCCGATCCCGAGGGCCGTGAGGCCGACGTGCAGCGCAGCGGTGCCGGTGGCCACGCTGATCCCGTAGGCGCTGCCCTGCCAGGCCGCAAAACGCTTCTCGAACTCCATCCCCTTGCGCCCCGTCCAGTAGTTCACTTTCCCGGAGCGCAGGGTCTGCTCGACCGACTGGATCGCGTTGTCGTCAAAAGAGGGCCAGGGCGGGAGCGGGTCCCGAACGGCGGGCTCACCGCCGTGCAGGGCGAGTTCGCGGGGCGTCGAGGATATGGCTGACATGGGACGCATTGAACAGCCTGCGCCGCGTTTCGGCAACACGATTCGATGCGGTGCACCTGGTTGTCGTCGGTGTAGTGTCGCCCGGTGAGGGCAGCGGGCCTACAACCGATGGAGACTGCCGGTGTAGACCGCGTGTCCTGCCTGAGCCGCAAAGCGCAGCGGCCTGTCTGCCGTGTCGGGCACGGCGCAGGCAGGCGCGGCAGGCAGGCCCCACGCGGCGCCGACTCGATTTCCACCGACAACCTCCAGATGCACTGTGTGATTCAATGTTGGCGTCCGGGCTGTGGCTGCGGCTTCGCCGCGCTGTCGCGCGCTGCCGTTCATCGGCGATCGGCGTCGGCAGGCGCATCCAATCCGGGTCCGGCGCCGAGTCTTTGCCGTGCCCGGGCCTGGAGGTCGGCCGGTTCGAGGGCCAGGAGCCGATCGAGGTTGGCCGGCGAAAGGCGGCGGGTGAGCCAGCGTGCCCCTTCCCCGCGCATCGCCTGGTCCGGATCGTCGAGCGCGCGCAGCATGCGGTGGGCTACCGCGGTGTGGAGACGTTCGAGCCGCCCCAGCAGTCTGAGCAACTCGAGCCGCACCGGGCCCGGTTCGGTCGTGCTGGCTTCGATCAAAGCGTTCCGGGCCTCGAGATTGGTTTCGGCGATTTGAGACAGGACCTCGTTGATTCGCATTCGCAGCAGGCCGTCCTCGTCCGCGAGCAGCGGATAGAGATGCGCGAGGGCCTTGTCGCCCCCTGCCGCCCGGAGGAACTGCGCCAGGGCGGCCCACGGCGAATCCGGTTTTCGTTCGAACGCCGACAGGACGGTCGGGATGGCATCGACGGCCTGAGGCCCGAGGTCTGCGAGGGCGTTCAAGAGATGCGCGTGCAGTGAAACGGGAGCTTCGGAAAACACCGTGGCCAATGGCTGAGCGGCTGCAGGGCCAATCCGCCCAAGCGCATAAGCCGCCTGCCTCCATTCTACCGCGTTCCGAGTCGAAGTCGGCCTGCGGATCAAGCGCGTCAATGCGGGCACGGCCGGCTCCGCCCCGGGGCCGAGAATCGCGAGGGCTACCAGGGCATGACGCCGCGCGCCGCGGATCGAGTCGATATCCAGCCAGCGGATGAGGGTTCCGTATGTGGCGGGGGCCCAGCGCGCGCTCGCTTCGAGCAAGGGCCAGGCCAGAATAGGGTCCGGTCGGCGGATTGCACGGATCAACGTCGGCACCGCGCGCGGACCGAGCGATAAGACGGCCTCTCGCGCAGCCGTGACCCGCTCAGGGTCGTTGGCGGTCAGGTCGGCAGCCCAATCCATGAGCGGCCGTCCCTCGTAGGCGGGTTGCCGGCATCGCCACGCCGAGGTCATGGAGATTGCAGCCGTCAGGCTCAGAATCAGCCCCAGCGCCAGCAGGAAACGGGTTCGTTGCCAGAACGAGTTTCGCGGCGGCAGCGTTGTCCCTTGCGCGCACATAGCGAGCATCATCGTTCAAGGCGGCCTGGAATGCGAGGTTCTTTCAGACTCCTCTCAGTCTGTGCATGAATGCATGGAGGCATCGGAACGTCCATATCGCGTGCACTTGCGGCAACACCAAACACACAAACACATGAAGGACAATCTGATGCGGATTCTCACCCGGAGTATGGCGTGCGTGGCCCTTGTCACTCTGCCTGTCTCGCTCGAAGCCGGCGAGGCCACGCCGCCCAGCGGCGCTGTGAAGCTTTCGGCTGAAGAGATCAGTCAGGGATTCCGTCCTGTTTTCAACGGGGTCGACCTGAAAGGCTGGCACTATCGCAACCCCAACGGCCCCAAGAGTTGGAGCGTCCAGGATGGCCTGCTGGTGAACACCTTGCCGCCCGGCGGGCACGGGACCGATTTGATTACGGATGAGAAGTTTAAGAACTTCACCGTCCGGTACGAGTACAAGATTCCGCCCGGCGCCAACAGCGGGTTCTATCTGCGCGGGCGCTACGAGATTCAGATTCTCGACGATGGGAATGCGACCCGGCCATCCAACAGCAGCAACGGCTCGCTCTACAGCCTGGTGGCGCCCTCGAAGATGGCGTCGAAGAAGGCCGGTGAATGGCAGACGGTCGAGGCGACGATCGTCGACAACCGGATCACGGTCATCCTCAACGAGCAGAAAATCATCGACAACGTCGTCGTGGACCGCCCGACGGGCGGCGAGCTCGATCGCAATCTCGATCAGCCCGGCCCGATCTTCCTTCAGGGAGATCATGGGGCGGTCACCTTCCGCAACATTCGCGTGAAACCGCTTCCTTGATGCGGGAAACGAGGCTGAGAATGGGGACAGTGCATTTGTGAGTTGGCGATGGGAATGGAGTTTGCGCCGCGTGCCCCTACGCGGCCTGCAGCGGAGGTCTCCATCCGGTGTAGGCCCGGTGTCCTCTCTGGGCGACAGAATACCGACACCTGCCAGACGCACCGGACGGGAGTGGGCTGAAGATTCCGTTTGCCAACCGAGGCGGCGGCGGGAGAAACTGAACGCATGCTGCAGGCGGCCATCGACTGGATTCTGTGTGATGGCCCCGGCCAAGAATGCCAATCGGTCTGTAAACCATGAAAAGCGACAGAATGTCCGATCTGAATCGTAGGGAATTCCTCAAAGGCGGGTCGTTCGCGACCATGATGATGCTGATGGGCGGCATCCCGGTCAACGCGGCGGAGGACGCCGCGGACGGGGCGACCAGCTACACGGGCGAAGCCACGCCGGTGAATGTGGGCGTGATCGGCTGCGGTCCGTGGGCGCGCGAGTTACTCAAGACCCTGTCCACTCTTCCCAACGGGCCGGTCGTCGCCCTTTGCGACAACTATCCCGCGATGCTGCGGCGCGCCGGGACGTTGGCGCCCAACGCGCAGAAGTACGAGGACTACAAGCAACTGCTGGCCGACAAGAATGTCCAGGCGGTGGTGATTGCCACGCCAACGTATCTGCACAAGGACATTGCAATCGATGCCCTGAAGGCCGGCAAACACGTCTACTGCGAGGCGCCTATGGCCAGCAGCATCGAGGATGCCCGCGCCATCGCGAAGGCTGCGCAGGACGCCTTCCAACTCAATTTTCAGGTCGGCCTGCAGAGCCGGGCCGACAGGCAAATCTACTATCTTGCCAATTTCATTCGCTCAGGCGTCCTGGGCAAACCGCTTAAGGCCCGCCAGCAGTTTCACAAGAAGCAAAGCTGGCGCCTTCCATCGCCCAACCCGGAGCGCGAGAAGGAGATCAACTGGCGTCTGGACCGGGCCCTCTCGCTCGGACTGATCGGCGAGCTGGGCGTGCACCAGATCGACATCGGCAGTTGGTACTTGAACGCGCAACCGCTCTCGGCCACCGGCTTCGGCTCGCTGGTGCAGTGGAAGGACGGACGCGAGGTGCCGGACAACGTGTTTGTGGTGCTCGAGTATCCGGGCGGTGTCTTTCTCCAATTCGAGGCGACACTCGGCAATTCGTTCGAGTCGGAGTTGAGTGTGTTCTACGGCACCGACTGCGCGGTCATGATGCGCGACCGCCGCGCCTGGATGTTCAAAGAGGCGGACGCCCCGCTTCTGGGCTGGGAGGTTTACGCCCGCAAGGACGCCTTCTACAACGAAAGCGGCATCGCTCTGGGCGCCGGCAACACCAAACAGGAGGCCCAGAAAACCAAAGACGACGAGCCCGCGGAAGTTGTGGTCGACGAGAAATCGCCGCTGCAATACGCGTTGGGCGCATTCCTCAAGAACAGCGACACGCTCGGTTCGGGCGTGGCCGACTTCAAGGAGAACTTCGATGTCAGCGACACGGCGGCTCTCAAGGAGTACGTCGGGGAACTGCAAAAGGAGAAGAGCTGGCTGCCGGCGGCCACATGGCGCGACGGCCTCGACTCGACCGTCACGGTGGCGACCGCCAACCAGGCCATCCTCAAGGCCGAACGCATCGTTTTCAAACCCGAGTGGTACGAATTGGCCTAACCCGCATATTTCGCACCCCGTCTGTGCATATGGCAGTCAGACTTCGCAAGAGGACTGCTATGCGGGTTAGAAAACACAGCCAATCTGAATTTTCCCGTTTCATCTCCCATCTAAGACCAAAACAACAAATATGAAAATGCATCTGCTGAAATCGACTCTGACACTCGCCGTCGCCCTGGCCTGCGCCATGCTCGCCCAGGCCGCCGACGACTTGATCAAATACGCAGCCAGACCCGGCTGCCTGGTGAGCATCGACGGCACATCGACCATTCACGACTGGACAACCAAAGGCGCGATCATCGGCGGTTCGTTCGAGGTCGAGCCCGAGTTCCTCACCGACAAGACGCTCAAGTCGGTCAAGAGCCTCACGACCAAAGAGGTCAATCCCAAGGTCCAGGTCAAAATCCCCGTCAAGTCCCTCAAGAGCCAGGTCCTGCTCGGCGCATCGAAGATGGATGAAGTCATGCAGGAAGCCATGCGCATGAAGGACAACCCGGACATCCTCTACACGCTGAAGGAAATGATCGTCAAAGGCGACGTGCCGGCCTCAGGCAGCCCGGTCAAGTTCGACACCAAAGGCGATCTGACAATCTCCGGCGTCACCAACACGATCGATATGGAGGTCACCATGACCCGCGTCGCCGACGATCGAATCAAATTCTCCGGATCGAAGGTTCTCAAGATGACGGACTACAAGGTGCCGCCCCCGGCCCCCAACATCCTGGGCATGAGCCCGATCAAAACCGGCGACGAAGTCACGATCAAATTCGAGTGGCTCCTCGCCCTGCAGAAAACCGACGCCGCCGCGAAATAGCGGGCTGACGCGATCGTCGGATATTCCTTTGCGCAAGCGCGGCCCGACCGGCCGCGCTTTGCGCTTTTCATCGGGGCGTTCCGATCCTAACACACGCTTCGCAAAAGCCGGCCTCACAAAAACCGGTTGCGCATCGCCGTTTGCTGGGCCACTAGTAGTGCCATGTTGGCCAAGGTGGGTTCGGCAGCCGTTAATGGAATCGAGGCCTATGCCGTCGAAGTCGAGGTGAACTCCGGCTGGGGCGATACGACCATCGTCATCGTTGGCCTGCCCGATGCCGCCGTCAAAGAATCGCGCGATCGCGTCACCACCGCCCTCAGCAACTCCGGTTTTCGATTCCCGCTGGGCCGCATGACGATCAACCTCGCGCCGGCGGACGTGAAAAAGGAGGGTCCCAGCTTCGATCTCCCAATCGCAGTCGGCATGATCGCCGCCAGCGAGCAGATGCTCCTCGATCAGTTGGACAATTTCCTCATCATCGGCGAACTGGCCCTCACCGGCGCCGTTCGCCCGGTCAAGGGCGTCCTGCCGATCGCGCTGCGCGCCAAGGCCGACGGGAAGACCGGGCTGCTTGTGCCTCCGGACAACGCCGCGGAGGCCGCCGTGGTCGCGGGCCTCAACGTGATTCCCGTCCAGAACCTGCGTGAGGCCGTCGCTTTCCTCGAAGGCGAAATCACGCTCGCCCCCGTCCGCCTCGACATGGCTCGGCTCTTCGCACAGCCGATCGAGGACGAACTGGATTTCGCCGATGTAAAAGGGCAGGAATCGGTGAAGCGCGCGCTCGAGATCGCGGCCGCGGGCGGACACAACGTGCTGCTCATCGGACCGCCGGGCACCGGCAAATCGATGCTTGCCAAGCGCCTTCCGACGATCCTGCCGCCCATGACGCTCGAAGAAGCGCTCGAGACAACGAAGATCCACAGCATCGTCGGCCAGCTCAACGGCCAGGCCCTGGTCACACGCCGGCCCTTCCGGACGCCGCATCACACGGCCAGCGACGCCGGCTTGCTGGGCGGCAACATCGTGCCCACGCCGGGCGAAATCTCGTTGGCGCACAATGGCGTTCTGTTCCTCGATGAACTGCCCGAGTTCAAACGCAGTGTCCTCGAGACCATGCGCCAGCCGCTCGAAGAGGGCCGCGTCACCATCTCGCGCGCCGCCGGCACGATGACCTTTCCGGCGGCGTTCATGCTCGTCGCCGCCATGAACCCAACCCCTGACGGCAAGATGCCGGGCGAATCGCGCTGCTCGCCGCGGGAGATCCAGAACTACCTGGGACGGATTTCCGGGCCGCTGCTCGATCGCATCGATCTCCATGTCGAGGTGCCGCCCGTGAAGTTTCGCGATATGACGGCCGAAGGCATGGGGGAACCGTCGGCGTGCGTCCGCGAAAGGGTCGTCGCCGCCCGAAAACGCCAGCAGGAGCGATTCGCCGGACGCTCGCGCGTCCCATGCAACGCCCGCATGACCAGCCGCGATCTCAAACGGTGGTGCGCCCTCGATGAAACGACGCTCGAAATGCTCAAGGTCGCCATGACCGACCTCGACCTGAGCGCGCGCGCCTACGACCGCATCCTCAAAGTGAGCCGGACCATCGCCGACCTTGCCGACTCCGACCGGATCGTCCCCGACCATCTGGCCGAGGCCATCCAGCTCCGCAGCCTCGACCGCCAGGTGTGGGGTCGATGAGGGTTGCGGGAGATGAAAGGCGCTACCGGTCTTGCTCTGCGTCTCTGCGTCTTGGCGTCTTTGCATTGAAGTCGGCTCGGCCCGGAGGGAACGCAGAGGGGCGAAGACGCAATGGCGCAAAGAGGGGGTGCGGGGTTACGGGCGAGTGAGAAGCCCGATTCGATGCAACCGCACGACCGGGGCCTGGAGTTCGCGCGACTTGAGTAAATCGACGTCAAACTCGGCCACCCAATCGTTGTGTTCCTCGGGGTCAATGAGCATCTGCTGGACCCGCCACGTCCGCTGGTCTTCCGATGGCAGCACATACGTGTGCCGCGTGTTGCGCGCGTTCGGATCGAGGCAAATCTGTTGGTGCTCGGCGAAGTAAAGTTCGAGCGTCTGGTCCAGGCGGTCGGGTGTCCATGTGTCTTGCGGGCTTTGGGCGGCGGCCGCGCCTTCCGTCGGCTCGGCCAACGCCGCCAAGGCGGCTTGGTAGTCGCCCACCACGCAACCTCGAAGGAAGGTGAAAATCACCGTTCGGATGGCGGCGGTGAATGCGCGCGTGTTCCGCGTGATGTCGGCCGCGGCATCGTCCGCGCCAGGAGGGCGCACCTCGGTCGCCGGCTCCGATTGTTGGGCGAGCTTCGTTCCGCGCATTTTCTCCCATTCGTCGAGCAGACTCGAATCCACCTGGCGGATCATGGCCGACAGGTAGAGTTCCATCTCGCGAATCGAATCTGTCTTGGCGGCGTCGGGGACAGTCTGGGCGAGGACCTTGAACACGCTGTTCAGATGCCGCAGCAGTAGCCCTTCGGAGCGCTGGAGTTCGTAATCGCGGATGTAATCGCCGAACGAGCGAAACTGTTCGAACATCTCGCGGGCGATCGATTTGGGCCGGATGTTCTCCTGGCCCACCCACGGGTGCTTGTTGGCGAAGGCGTTGAAGGTCGAGTAGATGAAATCGCGGTTGGGTTTGGGATATTCGAGTTTCTCGAGTTCGTCCATGCGCTCCTGGTACTCGAGTCCCCGGGCCTTCATGTCCGCCATCGCCTGCGACTTCACCCGGTCGAGTTGCTTGCGCAGGATGATGTCCGGGTCTTCGAGAATCGACTCGACCAGCGTGAGCAGGTCCAGCGCGTAATCGGGCGCCGCCGGATCGAGTGTCGGGACGGTCTCGATCAGATAGAGGGAGAGCGCCTGGTCCATCGAGAAATCGTCCTGCAAGTCCACGTTCACGCGCAGCTTGCGATCGGGATGGTCCGCCTCGGCCCGGTCGGCCCGCGGAATGAACTCGACGATCTTGCGTTCAAGCAGCGAGCGAAACAGTTGCCACGCCCGACGCCGATGCGCCCTTTTCCCCTTGGGCGATTCATGGCTGTCGCGAATCAGTTGGCGCATGGCGCGGCAGCCGTCGCTGTTCCGGCTCAGCACATTGAGCAGCATGCCGTGCGACACCTGGAAACGGGACGTCAGCCGTTCGGGCAACGCCCCGATCAGACGCGTGAAGGTGTTCTTATCCCAGTTGACAAAGTTGCGCTCGGGTGGCCTGCGCTTGACGAACTTGCGCCCCTGTTTTGCCGATTTCTCCTCGAGCTTGAGGTTCTCGATGACGTGCTCCGGGGCCTGGGCCACCACCCACCCCCGATCGTCGAATCCTTTGCGCCCGGCCCGCCCGCTGATCTGATGGAAATCGCGCGCGCTCAGGATGCCGGTCTTCTGGCCGTCGTATTTGCACAGGCGGGTGAACAGGACGGTGCGGATGGGGACGTTGATACCGACGCCCAGCGTGTCGGTGCCGCAGATGATCTTGAGCAGCCCGCGCTGAGCCAGTTGTTCGACCAGCACCCGATACTTGGGCAGCAGACCGGCGTGGTGAACGCCAATCCCCTGCTTGAGCCAGGTGCGCACGTTCGGCCCGTAAGGACTGGTGAACTTGAACGCACTCAGTTCCTGGGCCAGCGCCGCCTTCTCGTCGCGTGTGCAGACGTTGAGGCTGGTGAAGTCCTGTGCGCTCTGGACCGCATCGGCCTGGGTGAAATGGACGACGTAGACCGGAGCCTTCCCCTCGCTGACGAGGCGTTCGAGCGTCTGGGCCAGCGGCGTCTCTGCATACGCGAATTCGAGCGGCACGGGACGCTCGACCGATTTCACCGGCACACTCGAACGCCCGTTGAGCCGCGTCAGTTCCTCCTCGAAAAAGGCCGTGTCGCCCAGCGTCGCCGACATCAGAAGAAATCGCGCCTGCGGCAGCGTCAGCAGCGGCACCTGCCACGCCACCCCGCGGTCGCGGTCGGCATACCAATGGAACTCGTCCATGATCACTTCCCGGACTTCGGCCTGTGCGCCCTCGCGCAAGGCGATGTTGGCCAGAATCTCCGCGGTGCAGCAGAGGATCGGCGCGTCCCGGTTGACCGAGGCGTCCCCCGTGCTCAGACCCACGTTGTCGGCCCCAAACTCGCGGCACAGGGCCATCCACTTCTCGTTCACCAACGCCTTGATCGGACATGTGTAGATCGAGCGGCGGCCTTGGGCCAGGGCCTTGAAATGCAGCGCCGCGGCCACAAGCGATTTCCCCGACCCGGTCGGGGTGTTCAGAATCACGTTCTTCTCGTCGAATAATTCGAGTATGGCCTCTTCCTGGGCCGGGTACAGGACGAGCCCCTTGATCTGGGCATAGTCAAGAAAGCGCTCGAACAGCAGATCGTTGCCGGTGTCATCGCCGCGCGGCAACAGGTCGTAAAGCGTCGTAGACATT
The DNA here is from genome assembly GCA_002071485.1 of Verrucomicrobia bacterium ADurb.Bin006. Classification (GTDB taxonomy): domain Bacteria; phylum Verrucomicrobiota; class Verrucomicrobiia; order Limisphaerales; family J093; genus MWFF01. Next base: position 16,836 of record MWFF01000070.1, read on the forward strand.
CGCAAGTCTCCGCCTCGAATCGGCGGACCGCGACATTCTGCTGGCAATCGGGCACCCGAGTCACTCCGAATCGAGTTCGAATCGAGTCCGGGTTCGGGGCTTGCTTGTGAATAACCTGTGAACAGGTGTTAACAAGTTCTCCTGGCATCGGTATTGGGGGTTATCGTATTGAATTGGGGGTTATAGGGTGCGATTGGGGCCAATCGGATTCTAAGTCTGAGGCGGTGGAATGATCGAGTTAGCGTCACAAAACGACCTGTTCGCCGAGTACTCAGGGAACTACCGACACAAGGTCGATCCCAGCCACCGGGTTGCCTTGCCCGCTTGCTGGCGTCTCGACGGTTGGCCGCAATCGTTCGTGGTTGCGCGATGGCCGATCTGTGAGGAGGGAACGGTCGCCGAAAAGCAGCATCTTCTGGTTCTGACACCCGAGCGTTGGCGGGCCGTGTACGCGACGCTGACCACGCAATCCATCTCGGACCCGAAGGCGGCCGCATTGAGTCGGGAGATCGGAAGCGCCTACGCACGGCTGACCCTGGACAAGGTGGGGCGTCTTCCGCTGGTGGATTGGCTGGCGCGCGACGCCGCGATTGAAGGCGAAGCCCTGTTGCTCGGGTTGGTGAATCGCTTCGAGATATGGAATCCGAAGCGGTATGCCGAGTTCCAAGCAGAAAGCAAACGCCTGGCCTCCGAGGCCTACAAGCAGATCGCACTATGAATCCGACCTCAATGATCCAAATGAACCCCAGCCTCTGCGTCCGACAGATTCAGGGCAATCCCTACACTCTCATCCGCGGATGGCGGCCTTTGGTGCTGGATCGGTCAGGGGTGGTCGACGGGGGGCGCGAATGGCCCGCACCGATCGAGCCCGTGGCTGGCACGGGGTGCGAAAGGTCGCGGAGAACAGTCGGGGCCAAGGCGCTGGTGCTGGCGATGGTCGTGTTGTTCGCGGCGGTGGTGAATCTGAGTCTGTGGGGCGCCTCCCGCGTCGACCAACAGAGGAGGACCTATCGGCTGGCTCAGCAACTGCGCAAGTCCGAAGCCCTGAACCAACTGCTGGCTGTCCGGAATCGCAGCGTGAACGCGTTTCTGGCGCTGTCGGAGGCCCGAGTCAGTTCGGTCGATGCCATTGCGGCATCCGGCCAATCGAATTCCAAGTCGTTACGCCGGAATAAGATATGATTCGTTTGAGCATCGGGACGTTACACCCTCCACCCATGATCGACCACAATGAACACCACCCGCCAATACCGCGTTCTGGCGCTGATGGGCGTCGTTGTCAGCGTCTTCTTCGGGATTGTCGCGCTCCGGCTCGTTGACATTCAGGTCTGGCGACACGACGAGCTGCGGGTCAAGGCGGAGCGCTTCACCCGCACGTGCCGTTACTCGGAGCCGTGGCGGGGCGAGGTGCTCGATTGTCGGGGACGAACGCTGGCGACGGGTTTGCCGGTGAAGACGGTGTACGCCGATCTGACGGTTTGCTCGAATCGCTTCGAGGAGGTGGCGGCCGTGATTGCGCGGCCTTTGGGCATGACGCAGGATCGAGTCGCGGAGGTGATGCGCCGAGCCGCGCAGGGCAACGGCCCGGATTCCTCCCGGGCAGCCAAGGCGATTCTGCTCCAGCGATCTCTTCCGCTCTGGGGCTGGGAAAACCTGACAAATGCCCTGGCGCAGGCCGACTTTGGACTGCCGTCGGAGCCGGCGAATCGTCGGCAGCGATTGGCTCGGGAACGCCTCCGACGGCGCGCGGTCTTCGCCCGTGACGACCAGGTGCGTGTGTATCCCTTGACCAACGTGCTGGGCCAGGTTCTTGGTTTTGTGCAACCGGGTCCGGACGGCGTCGGCCTCAAGGGCGTCGCGGGTCTCGAGCTGAGCCTCGATTCTCTGCTCGCCGGGGTTCGGGGTGTGTGCGTGTCAGAGCAGGACGCCGCCGGTCGGGAACTGCCCTTTGCGCGGAGCCAATGGACGCCGGCGGTGGATGGCAGCAGTGTCGAACTGACGATCGACGCCGCGATTCAGCAGAGCGTCGAGCGGATACTGGCCGACGCTGTGATGCGCCACGAACCGCGCTGCGCGTCGGTGATCGTCTTGCGTCCGAAGACAGGCGAGATTCTCGCCTGGGCATCGAGTCCGCCAGCGAACCCGGTTCGTCCTGCCGAGGGACCGATCGACATTTGGAGGATCTACGGACTCAGCGACCAGCTCGAACCGGGATCGGTTCTGAAGGTGCTGGTCGTGGCGGCGGCCTTCGAGCACGGTTCCGCCACGCCGGACCTTCAGTACTTCTGCGAACACGGGCGGATGATGTTTCAAGGCGGTTCACTGCGAGACCATGCGCCGTATGGAACCCTGACCGTGCGGGACATCATCGCCAAGTCGTCGAACATCGGCGCGGCCAAGATCGCTCTCGGGGTGGGGCCCGAACGCCTGCGCGAGGTTCTCCTGCGTTTCGGTCTGGGGCAGCGGACGGTTCTGCCCTTGCTGGGGGAGACGCCCGGATACCTGCCATCCGCCGACAAGCTCACGCGACTGGTCCTGGCTCGCGCCGCGATCGGGCAGGGGTTGGCCGTGAGCCAGTTGCAGTTGACCCTGGCGGTTGGAGCGCTGGCAAACAACGGATGGCTCATGCGGCCGCTCCTGGTGAAGGAGGTTCGCGCTCCGGACGGCAAGCCGAGCTTTCAGGCCAGCCCGGTTGCGGTGCGACAGGCGGTGCGCCCGACGGTGGCGCAGGCGGTGCTCGAACTGATGCGCGGCGTGATCCGGCCGGGGGGAACCGGCACGGCGGGCCAACCCAGGCTCTACTCTGCGGGCGCCAAGACCGGGACCGCGCAGAAGGCCAATCAACACGGCTATATGCGTGGCGCCTACACCTCCTGGTTTGTTGGATTCGCCCCCGCAACGGACCCCGAGCTGGTCGTTTCAGTCATGTTTGACGAACCGCGCCGCGGCTATTACGGCGGCGAAGTCTGCGCGCCGCTGTTTGGCGCGGTGGTGGACGAGGTGGGTCCCCGTCTGGGCATCCGCGCCGACCTCGACACGGGGCGTCGGGTCGGGAACCTGGCGAGCCGCAGTCAGTAATAACGAAGCGCGCACCGCGTCGAGTCATGAACCTCAAGACAGCCATTCTCCTCTGTGCAGTTGGCAGCTTGGCCGCCATCGGCTTGGTTTCCATCGACAGCACGATGGTCGATCGAGGCGATCCGAACCGGTTGCGAACGTGCGCCTGGGCGCTGGCGCTTGGCGGCGGCCTTGGTCTGGCTGCCGCCCTGATCGACTACCGTCGCCTGAGTCGGCATGGGCTGCCTCGGATTCTGCTTGGATTGAGCCTGGCCGCGCTGGCGCTGGTCCTGGTTCCGGGAATCGGCGAAGAGATCAACGGCGCGCGACGGTGGTTGCGATGCGGCGGTCAGCCATCGGAATTCGCCAAAGTGGCGGTGCTGGTCTGGCTAGCAGCCTGTCGGACTTAGATCGAGAAGCAAGTGAGGGTGATGGTGGTAGGAGTCGTGGTAGCTGAGATCAC